>NZ_JAPPTH010000044.1:0-19407 GCF_027587015.1 Vibrio sp. Makdt | reverse complement strand
ATACAACAGTGTCACAAGTTAAGGACTAATATTAATGATATCAGGCATTTCAAAAAGAAAAATATTACTTACCTTAGGGGGCGTAATAGTTATTGGTGTAACCTCATTTGAGGTTACACTCTACACATATTCTACGTTGTTTAAACAGAACTTTCAGAGCGCGTTTCACAAAGGATTTCAACAGCAGCTTAACGACACCTCACAGCGAATCATCACTTTATCGTCTGATTTAAGTGTTTGCGATAAAGATGCCATAGTTAGACTAAGAGACGAAGAGTTCTTTGATTTGAACTCTCGACTAATTGGCTGGTTAGAGGATAACCGTCAGGCGTGTACCAGCCGACCTGGTTACAGCCATGTGATAATTGAAAAACCTAATATTCTGAATCGATACATTTACGAAGAAGACATAGAGTTAGACGTAATATCACTGCTTGATGGTCGCTCACAGCTAATGTTGACGAAAAAAATCGGTGACAAACGTTGGTTCTCATTATTAGAGCCATGGACTCTGTATTTTAGTGCTCATGACTGCCAAAATTGCGCATCGGTCAGCATTGGAAAGCAACCTGGTCATCCGGTGGGTTTTTACCTAGGGGATATCCCTGTTTCGTTCAAGTTCAACATCAAGACCATCCACAACTTTCATGCTAAACATGCCTTCATTTTAAGTGTGGTTTCCATCTGTTTCTATATATTCGTCCTTAGTTATATTGTGATTTGGAGGAAAAACCAACATCAGTCGCCCCAAAACCGCCTAAAGCTAGCCATCCATAATCACGAAATCGTACCGCATTTTCAGTTAATTGTGGATTCAAGAGACAATAAAAGACAACACTGTGAAGTACTTGCACGTTGGACACACGGACAGGGGATTATGATGCCCAACGTATTTATTCCGTTGGCGGAATCAACGGGATACATCGATTTAATTACCGTCTCCTTACTTAATCAAACACGGATAATGGTAAAAGAAAATAACACGATATGTCAGGAAATTATCTTTAGTTTTAATCTCACGCCTTCTCAACTAGAGCGTCCTGAATTTGTGCAAGAGCTGCTGGATTTTTGTCATCCGTCTCCTCCATTTAAACTCGCCTTTGAAATCACAGAAAGGGAACCATTTCAAGATCCCAAAAAAGCACGATTAGTAATGCAGAAGTTATCCCAGCTCGGTGTTCTTTTCGAGCTTGACGACGCGGGGACAGGCTATGGAAGTTTCTCATACATACAAGAATTAGGTTTTGATATTTTAAAAATTGACAAAATGTTTGTTGACACAATTATGTCAAATAACATCAAGATTAACGTCTTAGACGGCATCATAGAATTTGGACACACTGCGAATATAACCATGATAGCTGAAGGCGTCGAGTATGAAGAACAAGCAGATTACTTACGGAAAAAGGGCGTGTTTCTACATCAGGGCTATTACTATTCGAAGCCATTAAATCAAAAGGCATTTTTGAACAAACTGTCCACCACAGAACTCGTTAACTAAGTTTTATCGAAACCGTGAAGGCTAACGATTGTAAGCCTTATGAGTACTTCGAATCGGCTTTGTTTCCGTACTCAACCCACCCTGCCTTTTGATGTCATTAGGCAGCTCGATAGCTCTCGGGCATACCAAACTGCGTAAATCGATTTAATATTGATGCCGCTAGCATCATTTCCTGTTGTTGGTTATTAAAGTCTCTACTGTGTAATTTGGGGCCAACAATTGTTTTGTAACGGTGCATCGCATTCTCTGAGACATTCCGTTTTCCATACTGCTTTGTCTTTTGCCAGCACATGGGACCTAAGGAAGAGTACGCCACAAAATTACTCATCCTTTTCGGTTATGGGCGTCGTCAGCATACAGATTTTATTTGGGAGGAATGGCTACGTCAGTCTCTGGGAATTCGCTCGTTAATGCGTCATAGACGTCATCGGTATCGTACATTTTATCTGCTGAAATATGGTCAACTTCCACATCAACTTCCACATCAACTTGCCCACATAACACGAATAATATGCTCATCACCGACAGCAAAGTGAGCTTTGAGTTAATCTCATGTTTTCCCTGATGCCATTCATCCTTACCAAATTCTTTAAGGCCAGTGGAGTCAATGGCTATCGCAGCTAAACCTTCATCAGGTTTGTCTTTTTTTGAATGTTGGCGTCTTAAGTTCAAGCTTACAGAGACGATTAGATAGACATGAAAAGTCAGGACAGGAGAAGTTTGTGTGGCTCATATCCTTGAGAAGACTATCGATAAAGCCTTGAATCTACCAGAGAGGTTGTTTGAATACGAGTCTCAAATAATGGCATGCCATGAGTGTGCTGTTGGATATTTTGGTGATGACCCAGTGCCATCGTAAGTGCATTGCTCAGTTTGTCAGTTCTCTATAATGTCGTCGGGTAACCAGATATCAATGCGCCCCCCGATCACGCAGACTTAGGTTGTATTCGGCATAATTGGTTTGCCGATAGGTGGGCTTTTTGAAATTATGACGTCTGGATTCGTTGTATTTGTAAGGCATGGTTATTGAGCTAGATATGAAGATATATGGCAAGGCTAAAGGAAGACACGCTCAAATCAAAATTGATGATTTAATTAGCGCGTCAACAAAGCCACTCAACTCTTGCCATCCTTACCTTGACATTCGCCTCACCATGAGCTCAATTGTAATCGCTAGATGACGTGGTTGATCAGATCGCAATTTCATTATTTATTTCCGTCGAATTACGCAACAAAACCACAAGCACCTCTATAGGGTGTTCAAGCCTTCCGTGATGATAAAAGGTTATAATTGATATTCCTGGTAAGCCAGGGTTGATGATGTAGTCTATTATAAATATGATTTAGCGGTTTTTTTTACAGGTTAAATTGGCGTTGTTGCTTAAATCAGTTGAACCTTTTCCAAGTCCTGTGATCCTTTATGGTAGTTAGAACGGTGGTGGCATAGGTAAAGCGGAAAAGAAGATAACTAACTGGGCGGAATACAATAAGGCTCTGTGCAAGCGTGGTAGAGGTTTCCAATATTCTGATACCGCGATTGAAACTGCTTTGATGATTAAGGGGATCTTCTCTCTGCCATTACGTGCTCTTCAAGGCTTTATTGATTCTATCTTTGAGCTATTGGATGTTCCACTGACGTCCCCAGACTACAACTGTATCAGCAAACGCTCGAAGACAGTTCAGGTCAAATATCGCAATAAATCCAAAGGAGATATTCGCCATATAGCCATTGACTCGACTGGTCTCAAAGTTTTTGGCGAGGGTAAATGGAAAGTGAAAAAGCACGGTGCCGAAAAACGCAGAACTTGGCGCAAACTGCACTTAGCTGTTGATGTAGAAACTCATGAGGTTATTCGTGCATAAGTCAGTTTTGTAAGTTTTGGCGATAACGAAGTGCTGCCAACATTACTCAACCCTTTACGTAGAAAGATCCATACAGTATCTGCTGATGGAGCATATGACACAAAAAGTTGCCATGAGACTCTGAAAAATAAGGGCTGTACTCCGTTGATACCACCTCGAAAGAATGCGGCTCTTTGGGAAGGTGGGCATCCCAGAAACGAAGCTGTAGAGGCTCTTGAAAACGGAACAATAACGGAGTGGAAATCTGAGTCTGGTTACCACTATCGCTCAATATCTGAGACTGCAATGTCTCGATATAAAGGACTAACTAGCGGTAAATTGAGCTTGAGATGTTACAACGTTCAAGTGGGAGAAATCATGGCGAATGTCAAAGCTATAAACAAAGTCATAGGACTAGGTATGCCTGTTAGAAGCTAACTATTAGTCAAATATGGCGTCGTTGAACATCAAGCTGATTTGAGCAACAATGCCGGTTAAATTTATCAAAAGAGAAAATTATGAGAAATATACTAGTAAACAATCTGGTAGCTCTGATTGTTAGCACACCATTTATCGCCAATGCATCTGACAATTATAATTACTTTGTTGGACTTGACGTTGGAACTCGAATTAGTGGGAAATTAGAACAGCAAAGACAATATTTAACAGGAAGTTATGAGGGGGTTGAGACTTCCAGCTACGATTTAAGAGCTCAACCTATCGTCGGTCTTAATTCTGGTGTAATTATAAATAATAACCACCGTATAAAAATGAGTTTTGTTTACGATGATATCAAACCGGACAATGCTCCTGAAGGAGTCGATCTCGGTGTTATCTCTATAAATTACGATTATATTTTACCACTCTTTGAAAAGTTGAGCTGGACTACTGGGGTGCATATGGGTTATGAATTTGCCTTTGATAACGACTTAAATGATATACACGGCATGATCGGAGGTGTACAAACAGGTATAGACTATAAATTTACAAAAAACTGGAGTCTAGGAGGTGAAATTTCTTTAACTACCCATGAACAACAAGATCTTTCAAGTAATTATGTTTATAGAACTGTAAGAATAGAAGATGATGTTGCATTAATAACAAATATCCAATATCACTTCTGATCTCAGTTAAAGGGTAGACAGGGAATTAGTAAATTACCCTACGTTAAGGATTTGGCCAACGGTACTCACCAGTTAATGCAATGTGCTCCTAGCTCAAAGGCGATATATGTTTAGCATTTGCCTTTAATGGCGGTTGATGCAGCTATACAAGTGTCGATATATGGGTTTTATCATGGTGGCTTAATAAGGGCGTTGTTGACTAAATCAGTGGAACCTTTCCTCAGTCCTGTGATCTGACTCCCATGTAATAGATGTATGGTGTTGTTATGGGCAAATCAAAGAAGAAGATAGCGAACTGGACTGAGTATAATGAAACCTTGTGCAAACGAGGCTCAGTAACGTTTTGGATTCACGACTCAGCAATTGAAGCGTGGCAATGCAAAAGTCATCATGGCAGGCGTGGTAGAGGCTTTCAATTTTCTGATACTGCCATTGAGACAGCTTCGGTGATTAAAGGGATATTCTCTCTCCCGTTACGTGCGCTTCAAGGTTATATCGACTCCATATTTACCCAGGGCAAGATCATGAACGTTTTTTGCGCAATGCGAGGTTAAATTTGACCTGACCTGACGTGCGGGCTGTGATCTTATGCTCCTCTTTTAAGGAGATGCCATGAATATTAATACCATCAAAGAGCACTTCAGCCTCATCCGTGACGAACGGCAAAGCGCAAAAGTTGACTACCCTCTGTTTGATATTTTGTTTGGTTCAATCTGCGCTGTGATAGCCGGTGGCCAAGGCTGGACCGACATTCGTGAATATGTTCTTGGTCACCATGAGTGGTTTCTTAAACAGTGTACTGGTCAAGTCCAACAGGACACTTTTTTTAGAGAGTTTTCGAACTCTATTGGCGATAGCTCTTGGTTTGCAGAATGCAGTCTATCTAGATTGTAATATCTCACGTAGTCCGTCACATCTTGTTTCATATGCTCCCTGGTCGGCTGAGGCACTTTAAGCAGCCAATCATGCTTTAGACTTCCAAAGAAGCGCTCTACAACAGCATTATCCCAACAAGCTCCAACGTCCCCCATACTCGAACGCATTCCGTAGCTCTGTAATAGCTTCTGGTAACGCTTACTTGTGTATTGAGAGCCTCGGTCACTGTGGAACACTAAGCCTCCCGAAGGTTGCCTCAAGTTATAAGCTTTCATTAGAGCTTTGTTGACTAAGTCTGTGGTCATTCGTTTACTTAGATGCCATCCCACGATACGACGTGAATACAAATCCATTACGATGGCTAGATACATCCAGCCTTCATATGTCTTCAGATACGTCACATCGCCGGCCCACACTTGATTTGGAGCGACAGGGTTGAAGTTTTGGTTGAGTAAGTTGTCGGCAACCGTATCGCTGTGTTTGCGTTTTGTTGTCACTTTGTAAGCTTGTCTTTGCACGGCTTTTAACCCCAATGACTTCATGATTGAACGAACTTTGTATCTCCCCACTACGAACCCTTCCTTGCGCAGTTTCTTTACCATCTCATGATTGCCTAAACTACCTCTACTTTCTTTGAATAACGTCTTGATTCGACGGTATAAATTCAAAGTAGTCGCTGAAATAACTTTTGCTGGTCTCTTCAGCCAAGCGTAATAAGCAGAGCGACTCACTAGCATGATTTTGCATATCACTGAAACCGGATAATGCTTAGCTTCGGTTTTGATGAATTCGAACTTTACTTCATTTCCTTCGCAAAGAAGGCTGACGCCTTTTTTAAGATTTCTTTCTCCATACGGAGCTGCTTTACTTCTTTACGCAGTTGTTTCAACTCTTCATATTCCTCGTCTGATAGCTCCTCAGACTCAAGCTGAGCTTCTAATTTAGCCTTCCATTTGTGAAGGAGTGTGGCAGACACACCCACTGCCTCAGCAGCTTCTGTGGCTGTGTATCCTTGCTCTCGAACCAAAGCGACAGCTTCTTCTTTAAACTCTTTAGGATAACGTTTATAAGTACGTTTTTCGGTCATATAACACCTCATTGATTGTCTCTCAATAAAGTGTCCTGTTTCATTAGACCAGTACAGTATAGGAAAGGTGATGTCGAGAGAGCTGGTGTACTTATTTTCAGCTAAGATATTCTCAACAGCCAAGCAAGCGGCTGCATTTTTAGGTCTTGCACCAAGGCTAAATGAGTCTGGCTCATTTAAAGGTAGAACCACATTGAGCGAAATTGGCCCATCTTGAATTCGGTCAAAAATATTTTTGGCCGCGGTTAGCGCTGGTAAATACAATCCTTATATCAAAGCACAAAAAAAGCAACTCTTAGCCGCTGGTAAAACAAAAATGCAAGCGTTAGGCGCTGCTAGGAGAAGGTTAATTCAAATATGTTTTGGCATTATAGAAAATCAGACAAGATATCAGTCTGAATTAACTTTAACTTAAGTTTGTGGTTGCTTCAGAGAGATGGTCTCTACAATCCAATTAAATTCCCAAAACTGTCGCGAGTGTGGACTTTTCTTTACACCAAAACTTATATTCATTTTGTGTCGTATTGGTTCTTTGCATATATGTTTGTGAAGGGAACACCACAAACCGATAAAGGAAATCCAATGAAAGTAATCTTATCTAACCTTGGGCTTGCGATAGTATGGTTCTTTTCTTCGCTCGTTAATGCACAACTAAACCTTTCCGTTCAACCTTATCCTCCCGTTCAGCCAGATCTTCCGGTTATTGCCGATGAAGTGAAATATCAGTTGTCGAACCAAGAGTTGGTTGAGACATCGGGTGGTATACACACAAAACAACTTGAACACGCTGGTGTGTCGTTCATTAAGCTTCACTTCAAGTCTGTTACTGTACCGAAAGGGAGCGTGTTACGTCTTAAGTCAAACACCAGTAGTGAGGTTGTGGAGTATCGTGACAGCCAAATAGATTGGTTCGCTCAATCGATTTCCAGTGATTCTGTCGTTATTGAATCAACCTCTAATTCAAACGGGCAGCATGTTCAGTTTGAAATTGATTACTACATGGCAGGTAAAAGTGCAGACGGAAAGGCCTTAGCGACGCTATCGACCTGTGGTGTGAATGAACGCAAAGATGTTGCTTGCTGGGAAGACTCTCACGCAGACAAAGTAGATTGGACAACACCCGTTGCAAGGCTGCTCATTAATGGTCGCAGCTTGTGTACCGCGTGGCGTGTGGGGCCAGACAACCATATGTTCACTAATAACCATTGTGTCGCATCAGAGTCTGAGTTGAGAAATACCGAGGTATGGTTTAACTATCAGCGTCGCACGTGTGATGGTTCTATGGCGACAACGGTTAAAGTGATGGGGAATAAAATACTCAGCACGGATTATGATTTAGATTACACGCTATTTACCGTCGATGATTTTTCAAAGATAGCGTCGTTTGGTTATCTAGGGTTAGACGCTCAAGAGCCGATGTTCGGTGATGGGGTTTATATTCCTCAACACGGAGCGGGTAATCCGAAAGAGCTTGCCATTGAGAGCGATCAAAATGGCTCAGGATTGTGTCAGATCGATGTGGCTTCAGTGAATGGACGAGGGTCAAATACGGATACTGGTTATTTCTGTGACACGATTGGAGGTTCGTCTGGGTCACCTGTTCTGCGAACCGATAACAACAAAGCCATTGCTTTGCATCATTTCGGAGGCTGCGAAAACCAAGGCGTGAAAATCAGCAAGATTTGGCCATTAGTGGCTTCGCATTTCAATGATGCGCTACCTAACGGCTCTGTCGGTGAGCCGAAGAATGAAATCTCAGAAGTGACTTTAGACAGTTTAGTCTCCGATATCGCACTGACTTCAGGCGGCCAAAAACTGTTTGTACTTAAGGCGGCGAATCGTACTGCTGGTGTTACCGTTACGATTAAGTCTGGTGTTGGGGATGCCGACCTATACATTCGTTCTGGACAACAGCCAACCAAAAGTGACTACGACTGCCGCCCGTATCGTTCCGGTAACTTCGAGTCTTGCGATGCACTTAAGGCTGATGAAGACCTCTACATTATGGTTAACGCGTTCCGCAGTTTCTCTGGTGTGTCTCTTTCTGTGTCGCAATCTCAATAACCATATTTCACTCGAGAGCTCTATTCATATAACGTTCACTATCGAACGAATAAGTTAGGCTAAACTAATAATAAAAAGACGGGGCATATAGGCTAATGCCGATCAGTTAAAGCCAAAGTGATCGGTTGAAGGATCCTTCAGAGCTGTCAAAATCCAAGTGTATTTAATGCACTTGGATTTTTTTATGGATGTTTCTCAAGCTCTAAACATAATTAATGATTGGAAACCTAGCAGCGTTGAGACTTTGTCTGACTTGCTTCCAATTGAACTCATCGACGAAGCCTATTCTCTTACTGATACTGTCACGATGAGAAAGAGGAAATTAACTTTAGAATCCATGGTGTGGCTGCTTGTTGGAATGGCTATCTATAACAGTAAATCCATGAAAGATTTAGTGAACCAACTTGATATTGTCGACCGTACAGGTAAAGCTTTTGTCGCACCGAGTGCGTTAACTCAACGTCGAAAGACGTTGGGTGAAGACGCAATTAAAGCGGTCTTTGAGCGAATGACTACGTCATGGTTAAAAAGTGCAAAGTTACCCCAGTGGAATGGATTAACGCTTCTTGGCGTCGATGGCGTTGTTTGGCGAACGCCCGATAACCCGCAAAATGAAAAGGCATTTTCTCGACAAAAAGGGACGCAATATCCGCAAGTGAGAATGGTCTGCCAAATGGAACTAAGCAGTCACATTATTACGGCCAGTGCATTTGATAATTACAATACAAACGAAATGATATTAGCTGAAAAACTGATAGAAACAACACCAAACCATAGCGTGACAATGTTCGATAAGGGGTTCTATTCTTTAGGCTTATTACATAAATGGCAAGACTCTGGCTCGGAGCGTCATTGGCTTATCCCCCTCAAGAAAAATACACAATATGACATTGTTCAATCTTTAGGGCGAAATGACAAACTGGTTCAATTACACAGTAACCCAAGGGCTAGAAAGCTATGGCCTGATTTACCAAAGTCGATAACCGCTCGACTTGTCACTCGTAAAATTAAAGGAAAAGACTACCAAGTATTAACCTCCATGACGGACTCCCTGCGTTACCCATCAAAAGATATTGCAGGCCTTTATGAACATCGTTGGGAAATTGAGCTAGGCTACCGAGAGCAAAAACAATACATGCTTGGAAATCGTCTCACGCTGCGAAGTCGTTTACCAGAACTGGTAAAGCAGGAGTTATGGGGCATCTTGCTTACTTACAATTTAATCCGATACCAGCTACATTGTGAAAACAAAGACTGCACCCACTCCAAAAATATCTGGTTTACTTGCTCTAGTCGAGCCTGCTCTCGTTGTGGCAAAAAGTCGACCGATAACTGGATAATCCAACAGATAGAGCGAATGCCGTATTGTCCTTGGATGCACATGACATTCACTTTCCCTGACGTTTTATGGCCCCTGTTTCGCACCAATCGATGGTTACTCGATAAACTTTGCCAACTCGCCGTCGACAATCTCCTTTATGCGGCAAAGCAGGTAGGGTTAGAAATTGGAATTTTCTGCGCACTGCATACCTTTGGGAGACGCTTAACTTGGCACCCTCATGTTCATGTATCAGTGACCCTTGGTGGGGTAAATTCACATGGCGATTGGAAGGCGCTCTCCTATTGCCATGAAAAAGTCGAACAACGTTGGCGGCATGGGCTCTGCGATTTACTGTTATCTGAGTATGATTCTCTCAATATTGACGACTCAGATACTCACTGCCGTGACTTTGATGAATTTCGACGTTTCATTAACGCTCAACGTCAACGCTTTTGGCATGTACACTTTGCGCGGAAAACCCAACACCCAAAAGCGACCATCAACTATCTTGGTCGCTACCTAAAACGCCCACCGATTTCTGGGGCAAAACTGGCTCATTATCGCGGGGAAGCCAACCTTTCTTTCCGTTATCTCGACCATCACACGGGGAAATATGAAACTGAGGAGGTCAGCCAGCTTGAGTTAATTAAACGTCTCATTCAGCACATTCCAGAGAGAAACTTTCGCATGATGCGCTACTTTGGTTTTCTGGCCAATCGTGTGATTGGAGATAAGTTGCCTAAAGTGCGTGACGCTCTGGGTATGGATAGACATCCCCATCCTACGCCACCACTCCGATATGGTCAGATGATGAAATCCTTTTTAAAAGTGGATCCGTTTGAATGCATTCTGTGTGGCCACCGAATGCGACTTACGGCTTTCCATGCAGGAACTGGTCGGAAAAACATCGTCAATGAAGCTTTGAGTTGGCGTGGTGAAGGTGTCGCATAGGAAAGATCTATCCAAAATTAGGGTTATCTACAATTTCACTGATATATGGCACGCCTATCATCTGCTTAAGTGATTGGTAAATTAATATTCCCGAAAAATTAGCCCCCCCAACCTTCAGAAAACTCCGTATTAGAGACTTTGAAATCGCTAAACATCAAGCTACCGAGCTTCTACCTCTACCATCACAGGCTAGTCTATGCCACTGAAGCCGTTTTAGTTGTTGGCTCTTCCTCTTTCGAGTTGGCTTCAGCAGTCGTTGCTACGTCAACTACATTCAACATATCTTTCTCTTTCTGCTCGATTTTATTTCTTTCTTTAGCATTTAGGTGTCGTAACAGTGGGCTGACCAAAGGCACGTTATCTAAACGATTAATCGCGTCGGCTAATTTTGAACTTTTGTCAATCGCATCAATAATCGGATGATCTGAGTTGTTATAATCAGATATTAACTTGCCTGGGTTTTCGCTGTTAACTTGAAGCAAGTTGAAAAGCAATTTAGTTCTTAACTCACCACTAGTGTCATCTTCGCCAATTGTGTCAATTTGATTTGACAAGCCTTCAAATGTTCGGCTCGAAACTTCTTTATGTGTGTACTCTTCAATTAGTCGTTTACTAAGCTTATAGCTCTTGTTTGATGAGTAAGCGACCCATAGGATAGGAGCGTAAACAGGTAACATCATAGAGTAAATCATCGGAGCATCTTGAATAACGGAAGCAAACTGCTCACTCAAAAATATTACTCGAACCATACTGAATGCAACTGGCAACAAAGAACATACTATCAACCAGCGAATAGCTTTATTGAACGAAACCTCATGTTTATCTAATTGTTCTTTTTCAACTTTAATTTTGTCGATATATGCACCAGAAAGACCAGCCGTAAGCGCATCGGGAAGAAGTGACTTTATCTGTGCAATAATTGAACTATATTGCTTTTCACCTTTTGATATGAACGACTCTAACCCTTCTTGGTATTGGCCTTCAATAGAGTCTAATTTTTCATTGTATCTTTGCTCTACGCTCGAAACTTCTTCGTTTAACGATGCAACATCATTTTTGATTTTAGAATAAGCATCTTTAAGTTCTTCTTTTAAGCCACCTTGTTCTACTTCTTCACCGTTGTCATCTTCATATGTAAAGCCAAAGACTTCACCATGAAGGGTGTCAAATTCACTTTTCTGTTTAGTTGCATTACTCAGCAAAGATTTCAACTTACCTGCAACCAATTCGGTATTGGTTACTTGTTCTGATAACGACTCGACTTTCACCGCCAAGCGATCTTTCTCAGTAACTAAACGACTAAGCTCCTGTAGAGCTTCGTCAATTTCTGCTTTAGATTCTAAGTATTGTTCATGGTATTGAGCTATTGATTCTGATTTCTCAGAAGCACTAGACCCATACTCTTTGATAGTTGCCAGATTCGAGTCTGATTCATCTTTCAATGAAATGACAAGTTCATGAGTATCTTCAACACTTTTGTAAATGGCATCAATCTCACCCAAGCGTTCTTCAGCTTTGTTTTTTACTTCGGTGGCTTTGTTTCTAGCTCCCAAAGCTTTGGAATAATGCTTTGGTGCGCTCTGCTCTAGCAATTCAAGCTGTTGATTAGTCGTTTCTAATTTTGCTTTAAGAGCATTCATCTCTGTCCAGAGATACTCTTTCTCTTTGTTTAGCTTTTCTGTTAGTCGGTCTTCTGTAGTCAAAAACAAAGCTATTACCCACCCTATGCCACCACGTTAGTATTGATGTATTTTCCACCAAATCACTTTTAAAATCAAAAGCATGAACAAATGAGCACCAAAAACTAAGACCACGTTCTCTTTAGGCAAGGTGATAGACTCGTTTTTCTGTCTCAAATTTTTGCATAACGCCAATACACCCATAAATATCTCCAAAACGGAGATGAAAATGAAACTTAGACCACGCCAATCACATACCCTAGATGTTTATCTGGCAGAAGCGAATACGCTAGCCGTTAAAAAGCTATTGAAAATGCACTCAAAAACCACTGCCAAGGTAATCAATCGTAAACTCAGTTCATTACTGACACATATACTCGTTAGTCTGTTTGAACCGAGAGAAGCCACCCTACAACTACTACAGCTAATGGGGTCGCGTCTTGCCTTTTACTTCCATTAGTTAAATTATTGCAAATACTGAAATTGAAGAATGAGGCGGATGTCGAGTTAACTGATCTTGGGGCAATTTCGCGTTACGAATCGAAACAACACCAAATCGAAACAACACCAATCGAAACAACACCAAACCCATTTGCATGAGAATATGGCCAAACCCTATCTCATTAGCCAATTTTTATGAACCACTACAGTTCTATGTTGTTGCCTTTAAGTTCTGAATCGATTAACTGTAAAAATTGATGACACTCAAGTACTAGTAATCTGCCGATAAGTTAGACTAATGCCTCTTTACGAGGCAATCACACTTTAGGCGGTAGCGTATAATGACGCAGTGGACACTTACCACAAACTCTTTCGGTCGAATTTTCAAGAATCAGCTTGTCGTTGAGATCAGTGATGCAGGTATACGAGCTGATTCAGATGGAGAGGTGAGTTTCTTCAAATGGAGAGGTGAGTTTCTTCAAATGGGAGGATTTGGATAACGCCCCAAGTTTGAAAACTACAATCGCTGGCGGTTGCTTAAGCTTTAGTGTTGGCGGTAAGCAACACAGCTTCTCTATGTTAAGCTACCTACTCCCTTTTAAATACCCACACAATTTCTTTCCTCACTGGGCTAATCAGAATGCACAGCATTTAGTTGGATTCTTAGATTCGGTGGAGAATCAATGCCAATCCAGATTTCTTCGCGACTCATCCATACAGAACATACAGATCTTTGCCAAAACAGAACACAAGCGGTGGAGAGGTTGGAACAAAGCTTCGGGTCTATCCGACTTCGCAAAAAATACAGCAGCCCAGTTAAGTCGCATTGCTAATTGGAAAACGGCTGATGTTGAGCGTATTAGACGTGAGTATGTGGAGCGTGAGCTTAACGCCTTTGATTCATTTTTTAACAGCGTGGAATCTAACCCGCTTACCGCCAAGCAAAGAGTTGCTTGCATCACCGACAATGACAACAACCTTCTTTTAGCTGGAGCAGGTACAGGTAAAACTAGTGTTATGGTTGGTAAAACGGGCTATCTAGTGAAAAGCGGGCAAGCACGACCAAACGACATTTTGATGTTGGCGTATGGTCGAATAGCCGCAGAAGAGATGGATGAGCGCATCAAGGAAAAACTAGGATTTGAAGATGTAAAAGCGAGTACCTTTCATAGCCTAGGCGTGAAAATAATTTCACAAGTTGAAGGCAAAGCACCAAGCTTATCGCCCTTGGAAGGTGACGTACGCGCAAAAGTGAAGTGGATGAATGAGGCTATTGCCTCGCTGATGCAAAATGTTGGCTACAAGAAAGCGTTACTCAATTATTTCAGTGCGTATTATTTCGTAGATAAAGATCCATTTGAGTTCAAAACCCAAGGCGAACACTTAAAGTATCTCAATGATAACGATATCCGCACGTTGAAAGGTGAGAAGGTTAAAAGCTTTGGTGAAATGGTGATTTCCAACTGGCTTTATAGAAAAGGGATCAACTATCAATACGAAGCTAAGTATCGAATCGATGTCGCCACGGAACAATACCGACAGTACGAGCCCGACTTCTATTTGCCAGATTATGATATTTATATTGAGTATTACGGTACCGATGAAAACGGAAACCCGCCACCATATATCGATAAAGAGAGATACCAACAAGGCATCAAGTGGAAGAGAGAAACGCATACCAAGTATGGAACAGGGTATGTTGAACTGTATTACCATCAACACCGAAATCGCTCGATGTTAGAAATTTTGGAGCGTGAGCTAATTGCTCGCCAGGTGAATACAAATCCTCTACCCGATAATGAGTTGCTCGAAAGTTTAGAGAAAACAGGCCAAGTCACAGAACTGGCGCGCCTTTTAGGTTCGTTAGTTGATCTGTATAAAGCTGCTTGTCTTGATGAAATGGGTATTCAAAAAATAATAAAAAACTCTCTAGACCCCAAGCAAACCGCTAAAGCTTTGGAATTGTTGATGCCATTGTACCAGCGCTACCAAGACTACCTTTCAGAAGAGAACTTGATTGATTTTAACGACATGATTTCAAAAGCCTTGTCGTATGTCGAAACAGGTCAATTCGAGTCGCCTTGGAGTTACATACTCGTTGACGAGTTCCAAGATATCTCAGAGCCTAGGGCAAGGCTTGTAAAGGCGCTTCGAGATAATAAAGAAAACTCTTCGTTGTTCTGTGTTGGTGATGACTGGCAGGCAATCTATCGCTTTAGTGGCGCTGATGTTCGCTTAACGACAGACTTTGAAAAGTACTTCGGTGCAGCGTCTAAAACGACGCTTGATATGACCTTCAGATTTAATAGCGCTATCGGAGATGTGGCAACGCGTTTTGTTACTCAAAACCCCGTTCAGCTTAAAAAAGAGATTAAGTCTTTAGTTCAGGTTAGCAAACCAGCGGTAAGCGTCATTCGACAGGGAGCCGAGGAGCAAGGGATAACTGCATTGGATAAGGCGTTTACGTCTATTGCAAATCATGTACACGAGTCCAACTCGCCACATAAGAACAAAGTCTATTTACTGGCAAGGTTTTGGTACCAAATGCCAGATGCTAATTACCTACAGTGGCTGAGACAGCGTTACCACATGTTAGACATTGAGAACCAGTCGTTCCACGCATCTAAAGGTAAAGAAGCAGACTATGTTGTGGTTATGGGGCTGACAACAGGTAAACATGGTTTCCCGTCCGAGAAACAAACCCCTACGCTTATTAATGCGTTATTGCCCCAAGGAGATACATTTGAACACGCAGAAGAGCGCCGATTATTCTATGTAGCGCTAACCCGCGCGAAACACAGGGCATACTTAATCGCGGACATGACCGATGCAAGCGACTTTGTTACAGAGCTGATTAAAGGAAACTATCCAGTAGAGACTAATGAGTTTGATATTTCCTTAGCGCAACTAAATGCCGACAAAATGGTTTGTCACTCTTGTAAAGTTGGCGTTCTCAAACCTCGAGTTGGTCAATACGGCAAGTTTATGTCTTGTACACTTTACCCACGCTGTAAGCACAAGGAAACACCTTGTGATAAGTGCGGGAGTGCCATGAGTCGTGAAACCAAAGGCGATTATCAAGTTTGCATTAACTCTAGTTGTGAACATGAGCGCCCAATGTGTTCGAATTGTGGTAGTGAGATGAAATTGAGGCGTGGTAAGTATGGTGAGTTTTGGGGGTGTTCTACTTATCGCAGGAACGTTGAAAATAATTGTTCGTACAAGATTAACGTCGATTAGATAGCGAAATCCAGAAACAACAAAGGGCTATCAGCCACTAGCTTTCTAGCCGTTTTAATATGACGCTCTCAACAGGATTCGAACCTGTGGCCTGCCTCTTATGAGGGGCAGGTCAACCGCTCGATGGTCAGCGTTTTGGGCCAAACGATGTGTTCGAAAAAGCGTAAGAGAACATAAGTAAAAGGTTGTTGAATTTGACCATCTATCTAATTGTTGAAACAGACAATGGGGCAGAAGCAAGCTTGCCACATACAGTTCTTAGCTTTAAACTAACGTTGAGAGCCTCGGGTATCCCTGCTTTTTCTTGGATGTACTATTTACTGTCTGGCCAGAAGTAATTGTATCGAATTGAACTTGGCTTAATTGCAAAGCAGACCACCGAGGACATATGATAAGTCTAGGTGCTTTCCCTTCCATATACTTTGGTGATAAAACACCCGACGCTGCACACAGAATGTGTTCCCTCTTAGTTTTGAATGACAAACATTCTGTAGCTGTTTACAAAGCCATAGGCATTGCCTGTGGCTTTGTCGTATCTGGGACTAAAAAAACTGGTGCAACAGGCTTACACACAAATTAATCTATTGATAGTTTCTTATGCTCTAAACACGTTTAGGGGCAGCTTCGTGTTACCCGACTCCACGAGAAACAATTTAGGTAAAACCTTACCAGTGATTATTCACGGTTTAATTCCAGCTACAATCTGTTTGAACATCAATGCAGAAGATAGATGCGCTGCTGGGCTTTCTGAGAACGCCTCACCATACTCCTTTAAATCACTTCGGAACTCTTTTTCGTCTTTCTCTAGTCTTCTGATGATCCTATCTACCGAGTTTAAGATACTCTCGATAAACATTGATGTACATTTCTCAGCATTCACACAGCAAATATCCGCATCAATATCGTGATAATCCAAAACTGTAGCTGACAGGTCAATGGAAAACTCTCCATCACTGTATTCGCACATTACTCGCGATACTTCTGCGCTAGGAAAGCAGCGCTCAGTAGCTCTTGTTACAACTGAGGATACTCGTTGAATGCGCTTTAAATCATTTATTATACTAGCCATTAACCACTTTCCTTTAAAAACTTGGACTCTTCATACTGCGCAGCAACAACATCCCGAACCAAGTTAAAGTCACCTTCAACAAACTCATTTAAAGCCTCTTCAACTTCTTCAAAAGTCAGGTTAAAGAACTCTCTTCGGTGATTGACTTTGTTGACTCTTCGAGAGGCAAACTTAGAATGAAGTTTGTTTTCCAAGGCTGGGGCATCATCAGATGGTATAAGAGCATGGACATCAAAAAAGAACGGAACAGATGCATCTCCCAATTCCTTCACACGATCCATAGGCTCTAAACGTCGTGTCATTCCAATCTTGTACACATTTTCACCAAACGATCCCTTATTTGAGATAACATAAACATATCCTGACCTTGTGAGCTGAGCCATACTTAGCGCCCGCTCTTTCTCAGCAGTCGCACGTTCCAACTTAAGCTTCAGCTCTTCGATATGAGAGTTGAGCTTTTCTACTTCTTCTTGGTTCGCTGTTTGAACTCTGGCTAGAGCATCACTCAAATCTTTTTGAAAAGCTTTTTCCTCCTTTTCACGAGCAGTGACAAAGCTTTCTATCTCTTTTTTAACTTTGGCTTCTTCACGCAGAGACTCTTTCATGAATCGTTGTTCTTCTAGCTCCATCTCCTTTTTATACTTATATTCAAAGACATGGCGCTGCTCTTCCAGACGCAAAAATAGTAGAGTTCTATTCAGCTCTACGTAGCTATCATCACCACTCTTATTGACCTTTTGAAACCACTTGTCTATTTTTTTTGCATTAGCGGTGAAGTTACGTGCATTAGTATTAGCTATAATGTTGTCTACTTCTGCATTAAAGGCAGTTATCAGAAATTTACCATGTCTCTTTTGCCTTGCCTTTCCTTTAGCAAGATTGTCAT
The DNA here is from genome assembly GCF_027587015.1 of Vibrio sp. Makdt. Classification (NCBI taxonomy): domain Bacteria; kingdom Pseudomonadati; phylum Pseudomonadota; class Gammaproteobacteria; order Vibrionales; family Vibrionaceae; genus Vibrio; species Vibrio sp. Makdt. The sequence goes on along the minus strand of NZ_JAPPTH010000044.1, from coordinate 1,326 downwards.
TCCAAAGAATATCTTGAAGAATATCAAATGCGTTACCCTGTTTTATCAGTTCCTTCTGTTTATTTTTTACTTGTTGCAAAGATTGATCTGCTCCAGTCAGACTGGACACTTAGCTAAGCGACATTTTGCTTTTCAAAGTTAATTGGGCTTAGGTACTCAAGAGCACTGTGCCTTCTCGTTCGATTATAATCAACCTCTATGTACTCGAAGATCGTTTGGCGTATCTGCTCTCTCGTCATGATGGGCTCATATTGGATTGCTTCAACTTTCAGTGAATGGAAGAAGCTCTCAACACATGCGTTATCCCAACAGTTCCCTTTTCTACTCATACTTTGTTTTAAGTTATAAGTGCTTATGAGGTCTCGATAGTCTTTCGAGCAGTACTGACTACCTCGATCGCTATGAGTTATAACCTGCTCAGGGAACCCTCGACGGAATAAAGCCATCGATAGGGCATCACAGACCAGTGAAGCCGTCATTCTCGTATCCATAGACCAACCAATTACTTGCCTTGAATAAAGGTCAATAATGACAGCTAAGTACAGCCAGCCTTCGCTTGTGGCTACATAAGTGATGTCTCCTGCCCATTTTTGATTAGGAGCCGTTGCGTTAAAATCTTGAGCGAGCAAGTTCGGAGCAACGGGCATTTTATGCTTACTGTCCGTTGTACACTTAAACTTGCGTGCTGCTTTCGCTACTAAATCCTGACGTCTCATACTGGCGGCAATGGTCTTAACATTATGGTTATCACCGCTCTCTGCCAGTTCTTTCTGAATACGTCTTGAGCCATCTCGTTCTTTGCTAACGTCAAAGGCTTCTTTTACCTTGGTATCAAGCTTTTGGCGCTCTGTCTCACGTTGAATCGCCTTGTGGCGGTTCTCAATCCAATAATAAAACCCACTTCGAGAAACTCTGAACACCTTAGCCATACGGGAAATACTGAAACTCAGCAGGTGTTCGAGCATAAATTCATAGCAATTTACTTTAGATTTTTCGCGAAGTAGGTGGCGGCCTTTTTTACGATTTCTAGCTCTTCTGCTTGCTCTGCCAACTGCCTTTTTAGCTTAGCGATTTCAACGGCCAATTCTTGTTCTCGTTGGCTAATATTAGAATTCTTCTTTGTGGCTTTTCGCCAACCATAGATCTGAGATTCATGTAACGAGAGCTGTCTTGCAGCTGTAGCGACTCCCACTTTCTCTGCCAACTTCAGGGTTTCGGCTTTAAATTCAGGAGAATGGATAATACGTTTCTTCTTGCTTGTCATGGTTCACCTCATTAGTGATTGTACTCACTTAACTCAGTGTCCAAAACTGCTGGTGCGGATCA
>NZ_JAPPTH010000043.1:0-22316 GCF_027587015.1 Vibrio sp. Makdt | reverse complement strand
TTATTGGAGCATCTCTATTTTATTTGAATGAATACATTTATCTTATTAAGGATTATATTCGATATGCTTTGCTATGTATCATGTTAATCCCACTTCCAATAGCTTTCATGAAGATTAAAACGCATTTCAGGGTTAGAAATATTTATAAAAGCATTAATATAAAAAGCCTAAAAACACGATTAGACATTTACAGTGCAATCAAGTCTTTAGAGGGTAATCACTTTTATATTAACAAGTTAATCGATAACATTGAGTTAAACATATCGAGCGTGAAAGGTGATTGGCCTGATAAGAATATTCTTTGCTCTACTTCTGGTATATATACAACAAAACTTTGCCAGCTAGATGTTCGTTGGCTAGGTATAGACTAATGTGTCCCGTCTTGATTTAGACTGGTAATTGATTGCCCCAAACGCTCGATTTACTTCATCGGGCGTTTTGTTTTTTAGAACTATGTGATATCTCTTATTAACAAGAGGCTTTCAATGATTAGGCCACCATTTATTTTACTTCATCTAAATCGTTCGATTTATTCAAAAGGTATAACATGCTCTCAATAGAGACAATAAGCTGTCTCGCACGGTTTGTATATCGTTCCAAGTAAGCGTTCGGCCTTTAACACCTTATACTAGATGCATCATTCATCACTTCTCCACAAAGCGTCATATTAAATCATCTATCTTTGGCTGATGAATGGCTACTCGAATCCTTTTGATTCACTTGTCTGGAGTTGAGCCTCGAAAGAATTTTACGTAGTCGCATTAGACCTTTCTCAGTAGTCATTTCACCTTTCAATTTGTTTTACGAGCACAAAATTAAAGGCACGAGATTAATTTCGTTGAGCATACTCTATATGTTGTTCAGCACTCTCCAGTTTAGTGGTTGAAGCAATTGAACCGCATAAAAACTTTAAACAAAAAAGGCCTCGCAATGCGAGGCCTTTGGTTTTTCTATCTATCAGAAGATATTAGTCGCGAAGTGCTGCGCCGAATTTCTCTGAGATTGAAGCTACGATAGCATCTACTGAACCAGCGATGTCTGCGTCTTCTAGTGTGCGCTCTACAGACTGTAGAGTCAGTGCGATAGCTAGGCTCTTCTTGCCTTCTTCTACGCCCTTACCTACGTAAACGTCGAACAGTTTAGCGTCTGTTAGGAATTCGCCACCCGCTGCGATACACGCTTCTACGATGTCGCCAGAAGCTACTGCTTCGTCAACAACAACTGCGATATCACGACGGTTTGCAGGGAACTTAGATACTGCTACTGCTTCTGGAAGCACGCGAGTGTTGATAGCTGCCCATTCGATTTCGAATACGATAGTACGGCCGTTTAGACCAAACTTACGCTCTAGTTCTGGGTGAACAGTACCAATGATACCCACTTCTTTGCCGTCTACTACGATAGCCGCAGTTTGACCTGGGTGAAGTGCTGGGTGCTTAGCTGCTTTGAAGCTGTAAGCTTTTTCGTTCGCTGTTAGCTCTAGAACTGCTTCTAGGTCGCCTTTCAGGTCGAAGAAGTCAACAGTGTTTGTTGCAACGTCCCAGTGCTCTTCGCCACGAGTACCAGAGATAACGCCTGCTAGCATCATTTCTTGACGCATGCCGTTTTCAGCTGATGCTTCAGGGATGAAACGTAGGCCAGATTCGAATAGACGAACGCGTGGCTGTTGACGCTTCTGGTTGTGAACAACTGTGTTTAGAAGACCTTGGATTAGGCCAAGACGCATTGCTGACATGTCCGCAGAGATTGGGAATGGCAGGATTAGCGGCTCAACACCAGGAACAACAAGTTTTTGCTGTTCTGGTTCTACGAAGCTGTATGTGATTGCTTCGTGGTAGCCACGGTCTACAAGAAGATCACGAACGCGCTTAAGCTGTTGGTCAGCTTCTTTGTGGTCGTTCATTTTAAGTGCCGCTTTAGGCGCTTGGTTTGGAATGTTATCGTAACCGTAGATACGACCTACTTCTTCAATTAGGTCTTGCTCGATTGCGATATCGAAACGCCAAGATGGAGACGTTGCCGTCCAACCTGCGTCCGTAGTTTCCACTTCACAACCTAGACGAGTTAGGATTTCTACCACGTCTTCAGATGGGATTTCGTGACCTAGTAGGCTGTCTAGCTTAACGCGACGTAGAGATACTACGTTTGCTTTTGGTAGATCAGCTTCAGATTCGCTGCCGTTTACTGGCGCAACTTCACCACCACAGATATCAACTAGAAGCTGTGTTGCGCGCTCCATTGCTGCTGCTTGAAGTGTTGAATCAACACCACGCTCGAAACGTAGAGAAGAATCTGTGTGTAGGCCGTAAGCACGTGCGCGACCACGGATGTGATCAGGTGCGAAGAATGCTGCTTCTAGAAGTACGTCTGTAGTTTCAGTAGTTACACCAGACTCTTCACCACCAAAGATACCAGCGATTGCTAGTGCTTTATTGTGGTCAGCGATAACAAGTGTGTTGCTGTTTAGTTCAGCTTCGTTGCCATCTAGAAGTGTTAGTTTTTCGCCCTGCTCTGCTAGACGAACCACGATACCACCTTCGATCTTAGCTAGATCGAATGCGTGCATTGGTTGGCCTTGCTCTAGCATCACGTAGTTTGTGATGTCTACAACTGGGTCGATTGAACGGATACCACAACGGCGCAGTTTTTCTTGCATCCAGATTGGAGATTCCGCTTTCACATTTACGTTCTTAACCACACGGCCAAGGTAACGTGGACAAGCATCAGTTGCTTTGATTTCAACAGATACTGTGTCTTCAATGCTTGTTGCAACAGCGTCAACTGTTGGCTCTGTAACGTCTGCGCGGTTTAGTACGCCAACTTCACGAGCAAGGCCACGAATGCTGAAGCAGTCTGCGCGGTTTGCTGTTAGGTCTACGTCGATAGTTACGTCGTTAAGCTCTAGAAGCTCACGTACGTCCATACCTAGCGTTGTGCCTTCTGGCAGCTCAAGGATGCCGTCAGACTCTACGTCGATACCTAGCTCAGAGAAAGAACAAAGCATGCCGTGCGATGGAACGCCACGTAGTTTTGCTTTCTTGATTTTGAAGTCACCAGGAAGTACTGCGCCAACTGTTGCTACTGCTACAGTTAGGCCAAGACGACAGTTAGATGCACCACAAACGATGTCTAAAAGTTCTTCTTCGCCGATATCAATTTTTGTAACTTGTAGTTTGTCTGCGTCTGGGTGCTGACCGCACTCAACCACTTTACCTACTTTAACGCCGGTGAATTCACCAGCAACAGGTTCTACATCGTCAACTTCCAAACCAGCCATAGTGATTTGGTGAGCTAGCTCTTCGCTGTTAATTGCAGGTTTAACCCACTCGCGTAGCCAAGATTCACTGAATTTCATAGTTTTGACTGCCCCGGATTACTTGAATTGTTTAAGGAAACGAAGGTCGTTCTCGAAGAACGCACGAAGGTCATTTACACCGTAACGAAGCATCGTTAGACGCTCTACACCCATACCGAATGCAAAACCAGAGTATTTCTCAGGGTCGATGCCAACAGAGCGAAGTACGTTAGGGTGAACCATGCCACAGCCTAGAACTTCTAGCCATTTGCCATCTTTACGTTTCACGTCAACTTCAGCTGAAGGCTCTGTGAACGGGAAGAATGAAGGACGGAAACGCACTTCAACTTCTTCTTCAAAGAAGTTACAAAGGAAATCGTTAAGAATGCCTTTAAGTTGTGCGAAGTTTACGTTCTCATCAACTAACATACCTTCCACTTGGTGGAACATTGGCGTGTGAGTTTGATCGTAGTCGTTACGGTAAACACGACCCGGAGCAATGAAGCGGAATGGCGGTTTGCCGTTTTCCATCGTACGGATTTGAACACCAGAAGTGTGCGTACGTAGCATTAGATCAGGGTTGAAGAAGAAAGTATCGTGATCAGTACGAGCTGGGTGATCGTCTGCGATGTTTAGTGCATCAAAGTTGTGGAATGCATCTTCGATCTCAGGGCCAGACTCAGTGTTAAAACCAAGCTCACCAAAGAACTGTTCGATACGCTCAACTGTGCGAGTAACTGGGTGAAGACCACCGTTCTCAATGCGACGACCTGGTAGGCTCACATCGATAGTTTCTTCAGCTAGTTTCGCTTCAAGCTCTGCACGTTGTAGTGCGTCTTTGCGAGCTGCGATCGCTTGTTGAACAGCACCTTTCGCTTTGTTGATCTCTTGACCAGCAGTGCGACGCTCTTCAGGTGGAAGTTTACCTAGGCTTTGTAGTTGAAGAGTTAGTTCACCCTTCTTACCTAAATACTGAACTCGCACTTCATCAAGTGCGACTAACGAATCTGCTGTATCAATAGCAGTCGTTGCATTAGCAATGATCTCTTCTAGATGTTGCATCATTTCCTCATCTACCAGTTGGTAGTGTCCGTATCGGATGATTAGTTTTTTTAGATAGCTACACATAGTAATCAAACAAGCAACCAATGCCAAATTGAATCGGCAAAAGAACAAGTTATTGCCTAAAAACACGGCAAATTTAACAGGATATTAATGAGGAGGAAGAAGAAGTGGCACAAATACGGGTGCCACTTGTTTATTTTGAAGTGGATAGCGCTTAAAAACTAAAGCGAAAGGTGCTCTCGTTCTCAAGTAAACCGAGCTCTAAATCTGAATAGAACAAACGCTGTTCTTCCCTGCGTTTTTCGCTAAATAGACGGACTCATCCGCCGCTTTAATCAATTCATTCATGGTTTCGAATTCTTGGGTCATTTCAGCCACACCCACACTGATGCTACCAATCCAAGCTTGGTTGCCGGTTTCGACCTCTAATTCAGACACTTTCTGTCGAGTTGTTTCTGCGATGTGCATGCCTCCATTAAGATCGGTATCCGGACAAATCACCAAGAACTCATCGCCCCCTAATCGACACACAATATCGTCGTTGCGAAACCTGTTTTTCAGCTCGTTCGCAAGGGTTTTTAACACCAAGTCACCAGCGTCATGCCCACAAGTGTCATTAATGCGCTTGAAGTGATCGGCATCAATCATAATGCACACCAAAGGCATGCCAAGTTCTTTCGATTCTTGCCAATGCAAAGCTAACTGTTTAAAGGCACAACGACGGTTAGGTAATTTAGTGAGTGAATCGGTTAACGAGAGTTCTTCGAGCTTCTTGTTCGCTCGTTTCAATTCTGCGGTACGTTCCTCGACTTTGTCTTCGAGTAACTGGTTGAAGCGTAACAACTGTTTGTTTCGTTCAGAGACTTGTTCGAACAAGCCTTTAAGCGCAGCCAGTAAAGGGATGGTTGAAGAGTCTTGCTGCTTTTCTTCTGCTTCAAAGGCTTGTTGGGGTGTTGCGCCCTCTTCTATCGCGGCCACTTGTCGCGCCATGTTTTGGTCAATGCCAAGGATGTGATAAGCAAGCCAATGGATGAGGAAATCCAGTAGCTGACGTGCTGACGCCTGATCTTCTTCCAAGATGAAGGCTTGCATGCTGTAGATGTCTTGCATAAACACGCGATGCACTTTGATGTGTTCTTCAATGTGTAAATCATAAACGCCACGCTCTCTCATCAAAGATTCTTCTTCTTTAAAATGAAATTCGGCATAGCGTGTTAGGTCAAGTAAAGCAGCGCTCATGTCGTCGATAGAGATCGTATTCTCCGACAACAGGTTTCCGTAGTGGTTGATAAAACCAACAAGGTATTGATGCTGTTCGTCTACAACACCAATACCTGTTTCAAAGTTTGTATCCCAATTAAATGAATTCATAATTCCCTTAGGGCCGATACCGCCAGCACGATTCACATGCATATTCGGAGGTTATAGATATTCGAAAAAATATAACCATCTTACCTGTGGGTCTATTCGATTGTTTGCTCTATTTTATAAAAAGGCGACTTTGAACATTCTAAATATGGCTCATCTTAAATTTGAGACGCTCCCCTTAACAAGAACGCCATTAACTTGTTATAAATGCTAACTTTTTATAAATACTAAAAGTAATATTCCAACGCCACCTCAACAAAATCGTCCTTGCGAGCAAAGAACAACAAATCCTCTGGGGTTTCGTTCTCAAACAACCACGCATTCAATCGCCACTTGAGGTTGTTATTGATGCGGCTTGAAGCTTCTAGCTTGGCGCTGTAGACATCGCTGTTATCTAAGTCTTGAGTAATGCCTGTAAGCACTTCGGTGCCGTCTTCATCATTCAAGGCAAAACGTGCCCCAAGGAACACATCGTTTTGGCCGATGGTTTGGGCATTGTTACCTCGGCTGTCATACAAGTATTCAGCAATGAAGCCGATGTCCCAATACGATTCAAGCGCCCCAACCCATGTGTATTCAAAGCCTGTCGCCACGCTTGTGTGGTTGTCGTAGCTGTCGCGATAAATGCTTTCCAGCTTCCATAACCAGTCACCGATAATGCCTTGCACATCGAGTCCGAAGTGCTGCATTTGTGCGTAGTATGGCTTGAGTTGATTGCCTTCCACACGGTAGTAAGGGTCGCGATTTGTGCCGCCTAAGTAACTTAAACCGACATCCCAATCGCCGTACATTTGGCTATAACGCAATGCCACATCAACATGCTTTTCTTCTCTCGATGATTCGTAAAGCGCATCGTCCGATACGGGCACGGTTGGCCTTAATCGACCATCTTCCCCAGCGAAGGTACGCTCACGAAAATACGGCAGTAGCATGGCGTCTATGGTGCCCCACTCTTTTATCGAGGTGAAGTGCACCATTGGCTGACCCAGTTTTGATTCACCATCGACCGATTCAATGGCATCGGTCTGGTTTACCACATCCACTAAATGCGCCGATTCGGTTACACCCCAAAATACCTTTCCAACACCCGCCCGCAGTTCGTAGTCGTCCCAGTAAGTGAGATACAAGGCTTCACGAATATCACCATGAGTTCGTTCATCGTCTTCGCTGTCTAGGCGATAAAACGGGGTGAAGGTAAAGCTGCCATTACCCTCTGATTGCTCCCAGTAAAACTCTGGCTGCAACACCAGTGAGCTTTGTCCTTTGTCTTGCCCTTGTAAGCCGTCGCTAAAGAACTGCCTGTGTTCAAGGTTAACCTGCCCTGCTAGCTCCGGGGTGACCTGTTCTACGAACTCAGAGCTAAAGCCAGCTGCCACACAAGGCAACGACACCTGCATAAGCCCGATGGTCGCCGCCAAGGTTAAGGATAATTGGGTTCCTGTTGCCACAATCCTTTTCATATTCCTGCCTTATTTCGCACGTTTTAGTGTGTTCTTTTGGAAATCCTTGTCTTTAAGACCGGTCTGGAAGGCTAAATCTGTCGTGGTTAATACGGTACTTTTACCTGTTTGATGGTTTTGCATCGCCATGGTGTGTGCGCGCCAGTATTGGTTCAGGTATTGTTTGTAGTCTTGGAACGATAGGGTCTTAAGCAGTGCGCCTTTGCGGTCGTAAAATTCGACTTTCATTGGGCGGTAATGTTGTTGGTCTAGCCATACTTTCTGCATGGTGTAGCCTGAGTTTTTATCGGTCGGCACTTGCTCCAAAACAAAGGTGTCTACGCCTTCCAGTTTTGCGTCTTCAATGTAGTTAAAGGTGTACTTTTCTAGCTCGAACGAGCTTAAGTCTTCGTAAGCAAATTCACTGCCCATAAACGGGCCCGATTTGTTGCGTGAAGAGATGCGTTTTACACGTTTTAATGCAGGCAGATACAGCCACTGGTCATCGGATTTGGTGATGTGTGAATGGTTTAGGAAAGCCGTGCCTTTTACGTCGCGCGGTTCATCAAAAATGGTTAAGCCTTTATCGCCATCGTTATCCACTTCTAATGATTTCAATCGCATCAGGCGTGTGCTGCTTTCACCCTGTTTATTGCGAAGTAGCATTTCCATGGTTGCGACAGAATCGCCCCACCCGACATCGACCGCTTTACGTTGCTCGGCAATTTCTAAGCCTTTCGCTGGATCTGCTAATGCTGGGAAAGCGGCGAATGTGCTGATGCTTAACGTGCTCACAGCAAATAATGTAGTAACGAATGATTGTTTAACGCTTTTCATAAATATCTCCTTGAGTCAGCCCACCGCAGCAGGCTGACGTTTCCTTATTTAGTCGATGTAGTCAGTTCGGCTGTCGAGCTAGGCTGCGACTTGGTGTCAGGCTTTGATTCGTGCTGAGTGTTAACTGAATAATGGGTCTGCTTGTCGAAGATCATCAGTAAGCTTGGTAACAAGATGAAGTCGACCACCAGCGCAATGAAAATCACAATCGCGCTGAGTAAGCCCATGTCCGAGTTGAGTCTGAAGCTCGACATCGCCAGTACAGAGAAACCCGCCACGAGTACCACTGTGGTGATCCACAATGCACGCCCAACCGTGTGGAAAGCGTATCGAACCGCTTCTTCTGCCGATTTTCCTTCAATTCTTGCGCGCTGGTATTTGCTTAAAAAGTGCACCGCATCATCAACTACGATACCTAGAGTGAGTGTCACAACTACGGACAAACCAAGGTTGATTTCACCAGAGATAAGCGCCCATAAACCAAATCCAATGATCGCAGGCGCAATGTTTGGCACTAGGCTGATCATACCCAAGCGAACTGAGCGCAACGCAAAGATCATCAAGCCAGAAATAAGTACTAAGGTGATAGGCAGAGTCGAGAGCATGCTCGCCATGTTGGTTTCGCCAATGTGAGCAAACATCAATGATGGGCTCGACGCGACCACTTCATACTGAGGTGCATTGGCTGCAAACCATGAGTAAATGCGCTCTTCGAGTTCGACTAGCTCAACGCTACCAAGGTTATCAACGGTAAGTACCATTTTGATCGATGACTTATCGACGTTGATCTGGTTGTTCAAGTCCAAGCCATACGGCAGAGACATTTCGTAAAGCAGCAGGTATTGCGCGGCAAGTTCACGGTTAAGCGGTAGCTTGTAGTAGCTATCATCGTCGCCATGCATGTTCTTGTTCAAACGCATGTAAACATCGGAAAGCGTGGCTACATGGTCAGTCTCTGGTTGAACGCGTAGCCATTCAGTAAAGTCACCAATCGCTTGCAAGAACACAGGATCAGCAATCGCTTGAGACTCATTGGTCTTAACAGCAATACTGATGGTGGTCATGCCGCTTACGGTCTCTTCCATAAAGTCGGCCGCTTGTCTGAATTCGCTTGAGGTATCGAAATACTTCACCGATTCATCGTTCACTTTGTTGAGTGGAATTAACGCCGCAGCGCCAACAATCACCAGAGTTGAAATCGGCAGCAGTGCTTTACGGTTGGTGACGACAAAATCGCCCAGCTTATCCATGAAGGTGATTTTGTCTGCCGCTTCAGGATTGGCAGAAAGACGTTTAACTGGCAGCAGTTTTAGCAGTGCAGGCAACATAGTCACAGACAGGAAGCACGCGATAAGTACGCCTAGTGCCGACAAGTTTCCGAAATCACGTAGCACCGGAGAGTCCGACATGTTCATCATCAAGAAACCGATAGCAGTGGTCACTGAAGTGATCAGAATCGGCATCGCATTGAGCTTGATGCTGTATTGAATGGCTTGTGCTTTCTCCATCCCGCGTTGCATCGCTTGTCTCATGGTCACAATCACGTGAACACAATCAGCCACCGCCAAAGTTAAAACCAAAGTTGGAACATTTACGGTTGCGGTGCTCAAGAACATCCCTGCCCAACCAGATAAGCCCATGGTGGCAACAATTGAAGAGATGATCACAATAAGTGTCGCCACCACACTAAAGAACGAGCGCAGCATAAAGGTCAGGAATACCAGTACCACTAGCAGCATTAACGGCACGAGCGTCGAGCTGTCCTCTTGAGCCGAAGTCATAAAGGCGTTGTTCATGGCGATGATGCCCGCTTTATGGAACTCGACGTTGGGATACTCAGCTTGGTACTTGCCGATCATGGCATTGATCGACGCGATCACCTCTTGCACTTCCGCCGTCTTATCCACTTCTGGCAGTTGTACGGTCACGTTAACAATCGTCACATCGCCAGAGGCCGACACCAAAGCATTCTTGAGCAACGGTTCGTTGAGGGCAATCTGTTTTACTTTGGCGATACGCTCTGGTGTGTGCTCGTACTCTTCATACAGCAAGTCTTCTACCAAAAGATCATCTTCAATGGCTTCGGTGTGCTGATAATTAGCTAGGGAGTCGACACGGCTTGAATACGGGATCTGCCACGCATCGACCGTGAGGTTTTGAACCAGGGTGAGGGTTTCAGGGGTGAAGACATTGCCATCTTCAGGGGCGACAACAATCGCAAGGTTGTCGGTTTTTGCAAAGGTGGTTTGAATCTCATCGAACGCCATCAACTGCTTGTTGGTGCCTTCGAAGAAGATGTTGTAGTCCCCTCTAAAGTAGAGGTTCTTAGCCCCTAATGCAGAGAGAATGATGATTGAAAACACCACCAGCAGAACGATAAACGAACGCTTGGTAGGTATTGAGTGCCAACTGTTATTTAGATCGGCGTTTGCGCTATCGGCATTAGGGTTATTTCGGTTTTGCTGATCGAACGTGGGCTTCTGGCTGTCATGTTTCATCACAGTCTCCATTTGTGACGATTCGTCATATATGTGTAATAAAAAGCCAGCCGAAGCTGACAAAAGACACAATGCTTAGTCAAATACTCAAGAAAACAGCAACCACAGTCGGTTAATCTCAAGTTTGTGACGAATCGTCAAAAATGGTTATTAATAAACCCACATGTGTGGGCTTAATGGAAGCTATCGACCTACAGACTCTAAGTAAGCGATCTCTTCACTGAACAGTTCTTGTTCTACACGACGCCAAGTTTTGCGGTAATCCCAATCGCTAGAAAGGGGCTGCCAATTGAGGCCGTCTAGAATCATGTTCGCGTTGTGTAATACTGAATACGGGTCTTGTAACCGCTTAATACAATGACTGTTTGATGCATTCTGTGACAAGGCATTTGAACCAAACGCAATTGACCAGTTAGCAAAAACGATGGCATCTGAACCAACGCCGGAAGAGAACTTTAGGTCACCCGCTTCTACCGCTTGGTTAACCATAGAGTCGCATTGTTCAATCACCAACTCTTCCAGTTCATTCATCTCGGCGACGCGTGCACTAGACGCTTTCTCTAGTACCCACGGGCTTTTAGCCATGATCGCACAAGTTGATAATACCGGTTCCATGCGAGCATAGATTCGATAAGCAACGTGCAATGCGACGATCTTTTCACGCGTGTTGCCTTCAAACTCTCCAGAGCGAGCAAACATCATTGCTTCTGTCTTAAGAGAGTGAATACATAACGCTAAAACGACGTCTTCTTTGCTGCAAAAGTGATTGTAGATTGTCCCTTTAGAATAAGAGCTCGCTGCCGTTAGCTTGTCCATCGTTAGGTTTCCGAACCCTTGTTCTCGAACCAGCTCTTTCGCCAACAACATCAACTCTACTTCTCGGTCTGCAATAGACTGCTGCTTTTTAGACAACACGCCTTTGCAACCAAAGATACCTTGTTTATCGCCTTTACAACCAAAGCCAAACATAATTTCTCAGTCCGTATTTGAGCTTAGCCATTATCTAAGCTTAGCCAGTATTAAAAACACTCCTATCCAATATATTAACACGAATAGTAAATTCATGTAGTTAACCATTTTATGACGCTTCGTCATTTCTGACTTATCGTCATAATAGCGCAAATATTGATCATATCAAGGTGTTTTATAAATTAAATATGATTTATGAATAGATAGGTAAGTTATCAATACCCGGCTTGGTGACATTAAAAAGCCAGCGACTGTCCAAGTCACTGGCTTGCGGGTTTCATACTGATTGAATGTCACTCAACAATCTGACCTAACAATCAGACTTTTACCAACTCTTATTACGAGCGCTTGTTACTAGTGCTCGTTACTAATTCTGTTACAACAGGGCTTTACCATTTTCGCCCTGGGCGTACAGCGCCAAACTAATGGTCTTCAACGCTTCGGTTTCAGTTTCACTGACGGTTAACGACGACACGCTACTGCCATTCAAACGGCTCAACATCTGTCTAACTATCATCAACTGTGGTCTCACGCTCGGAATGCGAGTGTCGATAAACTGAAACCAATCCGGGTTCATGTGGTGCTTTACTTTGTCCAACACATCTTTGTTAACGATGGTGAAGGTTTTAGCCCCCTCTTTAGCGTCGCGCAAAATGTCATAAATAACATGTTCTTTCTCTTTGGCGACCAACATGCCTGAGATGTTGAGTTGTAACTCTCCGATGATGCCATTTTTCATCTTTAAGAAGAATTTGATGTCCTTATAACCCGAGCCTTGCGCTTTTTTATTGAACTGGCTTAACCCGGATAGTTTTGAGCCTAGACCATAACGATCTTTCAAGGCTGACTGATAATGCTGGAGATCTTTGAACTCTTTGGTTCTGGATATGAATACCTTTGCCGCCGACATCGCTCGTACACTATCGAACTCTATCGTCATACGTGCGCAATCTTTTAGGTCTCCGATATCATCTAGAGGATTACGGTTGGTAATTTTATCCAATGCACCATTGAAGCTTTTAATCCCGCCATACGCGCCCGGTGGAACCGAGAGCTTGCCATTGAACAGAGAAACAACGTGTTTAGAGAACTCTTTCAGCTCTTCTTGTGCTTGGATGATCTCGCGATACATCATGAACAGTTGTTTGCGTTTAAGGTGTGCATTCGCCAGTTGGTTCTTGGCTTTAAAATTCGCCCCTTTGGACATGATCTTGGAGGTGCCATTGGGTGAGGTAACCACATTACCCTGCATCTCTTCGCTAAGGTAAGTTTTGAAGGCATTGTCATCGGTTAAAATCGAATACATCAACTGGGCGACTTTGCCCTGCTCTGTATTACGAAAGGATTGGCCTTGTAGGCTAGCTTTCAATTCAGCTAAGGCTTGTTGATAGGCTTTGTTGTTGACCAAACGAAAGCCTTGAGACATATGAGTCGATTTATCAATATGTTTGAGAACTTCTGGCTTTCGCTTTTTGATTTCTTCTTTCTTCAATTCCCACTCTGTTTTGGTAAACGAGGTTCCGTTTTCCGGCATCATGGTGAATTCCACACTGGTTGGCATACAGTCTCCTTCTGTCTTGTCCATCCTTGAGTTGATTGTTCGTTTGTAGGCTAGCTTGGCGGTTAAGCAAAATGGCTGAGCAAACTGGGAGTGTTGTTTTAACAAGAATCCCTAAACGTACTCATTTGAACATAGCAATTGTGCGAGCGTGCTACGAAAAAATTGGCGAGTCATGCTGCCTTTATGGGGCAAACCTCTCCTTATGGTTAATATTTGTCTCACTGATGTGGTTTTCTGCTAAGTTGCTATAAATTCAGTATGGGGTGACTTACAATAGAGTCAACGACCTACCTTTTTTGAGAACACGATATTGAGCGCCAAATATTCTTATTTAGCTTGGCAAGTGAATACTTCTAGCCCAGCAGAAAAGCTTGTTTTATTGATGCTTGCAGACGGTGCGGATGAATCCGGTTACACCAATGTGTGCCTGCAATCGGCAAGTCAGCTTTGTGCTCTCTCTACGTTTGGTTTAGCCGACTGCCTTAAGTGCCTAGTCGACCAAGGTATTCTCGATAAGGTAAAAGTAGACTATCGAGATCAAAAAGAGATCCACGTATTCAAACTGCTCATTGAAAAAGAGCAAGCTGCGGCGCCCGTTGAGGCTCAACCGGTCAATAGTATTCCGGTCTACTCTACGGCACCTGCACCTGCACCTGCACCTGCACCTGCACCTGCACCTAAGTTTCAGCCTGCTCCGGCACCGATGCAAAACATGCAGCATGCCCCTCGCCCACAAAGCCGAGGCTCAATGACCAGCAACACGGTTTCCACTCATGATTTGGATGAAGAGATCATTCCAACATGGGCAGAACGTGCGTTTAAATTCTCCGGCCTTGCTGGTGACCATAGCTTAATATGGAAAAAATTTGTCCTCTGGTATAAAGCCAAAGCCAATGAACTCATGCCAATCTCTCGCATCGAATCTAAGTTGCAGTACTGGTTAGTTAACGAGAAGCAAAATGAAAGACAACAACAGCAGAAGACCTCTCAATATTCAGGAAATGCAGGACAAGCTCAAGGAAATGGGTATCGACAAAAGCTTAGCCCATCTGAACGCTTCAGGCAGCAGCTCATTCAAAAAGGCAAAAAGCCAACCTTCTGATCCTGCACCTGCAGTCGTTCCAGAAGTTTTACCGGCAGTTTCATCGCCATCGGTACCTGTTGTTGAATCAGACACTGGCTCAAATCAACAAGTACCTGTCGTTGACCAAGATCCTGCAGAACTCGAACTGACGGATTGGTGTATCCATGTGTTCGGCTCTTTCTTGAGCGTGTACGAGACTCAGTGGGAATACCAGTACGGTAGTGAACCAAGCGGTAAGTTCATTGAGTTTGCTAATTCTGTCGATTCTGACGGCCTTAACCGCGTGCTAATGCACTGTCATGAGCGTATTCAGCTTGGCAACAGCTGGCCACCACAAATGGGTGAGCTTTGGATTCTGAAAGACTCTCTGACAGAAGAAGAGCTGTTGGATAGCCGCATTCGAGTATTGTCTCGCACCGCTGCGAACAAGATTGAGAAATGGCTTATTCAAAACAAGCTGTATGACTTAAAACGCACTGCGGAAAACAAGCTTGATGGCCTGTTTAAGAAGTACTACTTGGAAGCGAAGCGTTTAGACGAGAAAGGCATGCTTGAAACGGAATTACCACAATTTCTACTTGCCGCTAACTCAGTGAAGAACTTGAACGATTTGAAGCGTGAAGAGTACGAAAGCAAACACGGTAAAGCGCTGAATCCAAGAATCCAACAGATTCTCAACAGCAAGAAATAGCCACTCGCTTTCTAGTGTGAAAAACACAGTGAGCAGATACAAAAATGCCAGCAATTAAGCTGGCATTTTTTATGAATTCTTACGAACTCTTTAGCGACTAAACAACCGTTATTTACGATCGCCTTACTGAGTAGTTACAGTAGGTGGATAGTTGCGTTTAGAGAGAAAACGCCTGCGTCGTCATCTTTCATTTTGAAGTTTTGGTAGCTAGCGCCTACAGATAGTGGACCGAAGATGAAGTATTCAGCGCCTACAGCGTACATGATATCAACGTCGTCTTGCTTGAAGCTATCGCCTTTCACTTCGTAAGAGTGAAGACCACCCTTCGCGTATACGTGAAGAGGACCGAAATCGATGCTTGGTTTGATTGCTAGGTAAGCTGTGCTTACGTCAACGTTTTGTGCAGCACGGTTGCCGTAGCTAACGTTGTCGAAAGAACCTAGATCCCAGTAACCCGCTTCAACACCGATAAGTGGCAGGATACCTGTACCCACGTGGATGCCCACTGCGTTTTCATCTTCGCCTGCGAATGAGTTTTGACCACCCATTACGCCGCCGTACAACCAAGAATCAGCCATTGCTGTTGAAGATGCACCTAGCAGTGCTAGTGCCAATAACGTTTTTTTCATATTCGACCTTTTTCGTCCTAGTGGCAGGCCTTGAGTGGTAATAAATTGCCACCAAGTCGCCCTGTATGTAATAACTATTCAATTAGTAATGCAATAAGCAAGATTTATACCCAAACCTTGCCATTGCGTCTAGCATTATTCCTTTAGCAAGCATCGATTGCGTTTTTAACACGCTTATCTGACACTGGATAAGGCGTACCGAGTTGCTGTGCGAAGAAGCTTACACGAAGCTCTTCAATCATCCAACGCACCTCTTTTACGTTTTCTGGAACCGCGATCCCTTTTGGAATTTTGTTCAGCAGCTCTTTGTAATCATTCATTACTGACTCAACTTTGATCATATGCAAACGATCTTTGTTAGGGTCAATTGGCAGCTTCTCCATGCGGCGTTCGATTGCCTTCATATAGCGTAGGATATCTGGCAAGCGTTTCCATCCACATTCTGTGGCAAAACCCTTAAAAATCAAACCTTCTACCTGAGCTTTTATGTCAGAAAGTGCAAATGCCATAGAAAGATCCACACGCCCTTTCAGCTTCTTGCTGATGCTGAATGCCGTAGTAAGGATGGTTTCTACCTGCTGAGCAATCTCAACCACGGTATCACCCAACTCTGCACGTACGTGTTCTTTCAGTGCTTCAAACTGCTCAGGTTCCCAAACCAAACCGCCCTTCTCTTCGATCAGCTTATCAATACCACAAGCGATACAGTCATCGATAAGATCGAGAACCTTGCCGTATGGGTTAAAGTACAAGCCAAGTTTCGATTTGTTCGGTAAGTTCGAGTGCAAGTATTTAATCGGCGACGGCACGTTCAACAAGATCAAACGACGCTGACCCGATTTCATTGCCGAGATCTGCTCTTGTTTCGTCTCGAACAGTTTGATCTCTACGCTGTCTTTGGTATCCACCAACGCAGGGAAGGCTTTTACATCGTAGCCACCGCGCTTCTGTTGGTAGACTTTTGGTAACTCACCAAAGCTCCACGTATGCAGGTTTTGCTGCTCGATATCGTCATCCGCAACTTTAGAAAGCGTCTCTTGAACTTTGTCTTTCAGGCTCTCTTTCAGTTCGTGTAAGTCTTTGTGTTCTTTCAACTTACGTTTGCGATGATCCACTGCACGGAATGTTACCTTTAAGTGCTCTGGAATCTGGTCTAACTTCCAATCATCTCGTACCACTTCTACACCCGTCATGCGGCGTAGCTCTTTTTCAAGAGAGTCCAGTAGCGGCGCTTCAAGTGGTGTCACACGAGCCAAGAACGCATCAGCGTAGTTTGGCGCAGGCACAAAGTTACGTCGTAACGTCTTTGGTAGTGACTTGATTAAGCTAACCACCAATTCCTGACGTAGGCCTGGGATCTGCCAATCAAAACCGTTCTGGTCGATTTGGTTCAAGATAGGCAGCGGGATGTGTACCGTTACACCATCGTTGTCATCGCCCGGCTCAAACTGGTAGCTCAGCTTTAACTTCAGGCCATTTTGGTGCCAGAAGTTCGGGTAATCTAAATCGGTAACATGGCTTGCATCACCGCGGAACAGCATCGATTTTTCGAAGTTAAGTAGCTCTGGAGTCTCTTTGCTGGTTTTCTTCCACCAAGTATCAAAGTGACGGCCTGAAACTACCTCTTCGCCTACGCGCTGGTCGTAAAATTCAAACAGCTCGTCATCATCGATCAAGATGTCACGACGACGTGATTTATGCTCTAGCTCTTCCACTTCTTGTAGAAGTTTACGGTTCTGTTTGAAGAACGCGTGCTTGGTTTCCCACTCGCCTTCAACCAATGCACTGCGTACAAACAACTCACGACTGATGGTTGGGTCAATCGCGCCATAGTTCACTAGGCGTTTAGGAACAATCGGGATTCCGTAAAGCATCACTTTTTCGTGTGCCATTACCGCCGCTTGTTTCTTCGACCAGTGTGGTTCGCTGTAGCTGCGCTTAATTAGGTGCTTCGCTAACGGTTCAATCCATTCAGGCTGAATTTTAGCAATCACACGACCCCAAAGCTTTGAGGTTTCCACCAGCTCAGCAGACATGATCCATTTAGGTTGCTTCTTAAATAGGCCAGACGCAGGGAAGATATGGAAGCGTGCATTACGCGCACCTTGGTATTCATTCTTCTCTTGGTCTTTCATACCAATGTGAGAAAGCAATCCTGATAGTAGCGACTGGTGAATGCCATCGTAACTGCCCGGCTCATCGTTGAGCTTGGTGTCCAATTCACGCATTGCTTGGTGAATTTGGAAGTACACATCTTGCCACTCACGAATACGCAGGTAGTTCAGGTAATCTTGCTTACACTGTTTACGGAACTGGTTACTCGACAGCGCTTTTTGCTGCTTCTTGATGTAGTCCCATAGGTTCACAAAGGTGATGAAGTCTGAGTCTTTGTCGAAGAAACGCTTGTGCTTGTCGTCAGACGATTGCTGTTTGTCTGATGGACGCTCACGCGGGTCTTGAATCGACAATGCAGACGCAATAACCATCACTTCGTGCAGGCAGCGGTTGTTTGGCGCTTCGATAACCATGCGCGCTAAACGCGGGTCGATCGGTAGCTTAGACAGCTTACGACCAATTGCCGTTAGCTTCTTAGTATCGTCGCCTTGGTTCTTGTTCTTGCTGTTTGGCTTGCCCGATGCAATCGCACCTAGCTCTTCAAGCAGCCTTACACCATCTTGAATGTTGCGCTTATCTGGCGCTTCAACGAATGGGAAGGCTTGAATATCGCCCAAGCCTAGTGCTGTCATCTGAAGGATTACAGACGCTAGGTTGGTACGCAGGATCTCAGGATCGGTAAACTCTGGGCGTGACTCGAAATCTTCTTCAGAGTACAAGCGAATACAGATACCTTCAGCAACACGACCACAACGACCTTTACGCTGGTTCGCACTCGCTTGAGAAATCGGCTCAATCGGTAGACGTTGTACTTTGGTGCGGTAGCTGTAACGACTGATACGCGCTGTACCTGGGTCGATTACGTACTTAATGCCAGGAACCGTTAACGAGGTTTCTGCCACGTTGGTTGCCAGCACGATGCGTCGACCAGTATGAGACTGGAAGATACGGTTCTGCTCACCCGCCGAAAGGCGCGCGTACAAAGGTACAATCTCGGTATCACGCAGATTACGCTTGCTTAGTGCGTCCGCAGTATCACGAATTTCACGCTCACCATTCATGAAGATCAGGATGTCGCCTAAGCCTTCATCACACAGCTCATCAACCGCTTCGAAGATACCTTCCATTTGGTCACGATCAGAATCGCTGTCGTCACCACCTAATGGACGGTAGCGCGTATCTACAGGGTAAGTACGGCCCGATACTTCAATGATTGGTGCATTGTCGAAGTGCTTGGAGAAACGCTCTGGGTCGATGGTTGCCGACGTGATGATCACTTTTAGATCAGGACGCTTTGGTAGCAACTCTTTCAGGTAACCCATGATGAAATCGATGTTCAGGCTACGTTCGTGCGCTTCATCGATAATGATGGTGTCGTACTGATTTAAGAAACGGTCGTGTTGAATCTCCGCCAGTAGAATACCGTCGGTCATCAGTTTGATTTGTGTGTTGTCAGAAATCTGGTCGTTGAATCGAACCTTATAACCAACAAACTCACCCAGCTGGGTTTCCATCTCTTCGGCAATACGGTTCGCAACCGAACGCGCAGCCAGACGACGCGGCTGAGTATGACCAATTAGGCCAAAGCGACCACGGCCAAGCTCAGAACAGATCTTAGGAAGCTGAGTGGTTTTACCCGAGCCCGTTTCACCCGCCACGATAACCACTTGGTTTTCTTCAATGGCTTTCGCAATATCATCGCGCTTTTGGCTAACAGGGAGAATTTCTGGGTATTCAATGGTTGGTTTTTGCGCAGCACGCTGGGTTGCCGTCATCATCGATTGGGCAATGTCTAATGCGATTTCATCGAAAACAGCATGCTTAGATTTTTCGTTTTTAATACGGCTTGCACCAGAAATGCGCTTACTTAGACGGAAGCGGTCGCGCATCATGCACTCATTTAAGGCCTTACGGAGAGAGGCTGGGCTATTTTGAGATGCGCTAGCTTTAGGTGCTCGTTGTTTGTTGTTTTGCTTTTTTTGATTAGCTTGATCAGCAGCAGAGTCCAATGTCGCGTTGGTATTCGCTACATGGTTATTTTTATCTGCTTTTTCCGGAGACGAAGTCACAGCGTGTCCTATTCTTTCTCTTATATAAACTCGCGCGATTGTAGCATAAAGGAAAGGAACGAGTTAACACAAAGCAAGGAATATTAGCTGCCTAAGCGCCTGCTGAAACAAGGGATAATGCAAACTAACGTGTTCAATTGTTATACTAAAAACTGAAGCTGATTATTGGTAGGCAATCGATGATTCGATTAAAAAATGTTGGCTTAGATTGCCCAAGCCAACATTAGGTGGAAACACGTTATCGGTAGAGACTCTGAATTTAATAAGAGCCTCACCGTTCTCGCGTTTAATATTCCAGATTAACTTCGTCTTCTAATAGCACAGATTTATCGACCGGCTTCATTAGGTAATTCATTACTGTGATCGAAACCAGCAGAGCAGCGTAAGCCAAATAGGTATTTTCAGCCGTCCCCGCTACGGAAGCGAGTATTCCTCCGAAGAACCCTGACACACCCCATGCTGAATAGAGTATTCCAAAGTTGGTTCCATACGTCTTCAGACCATAATCGACCGCTGTTACTGGAGGGAAAACACCAAATAACGCACCATAAGACATGGCGCCTGCGGAGATACCGATCATGAGAGGAATGGTCGTTTCAATGGTTGTAAAAAAGACCATATTGACCGCTTGCAACATAAATATTAAGCCCAGTGTATGAACACGCCCTATCCTGTCGAATACAACGCCGCCAATAACTCGCCCTGCGGTATTAAAAATCGCTAATAAAATGATACCTAACGCAATTTCTTCAGCGGTTAATCCTATCGATTTACTAACGTTACCAATAGAGCCGATAAGCATGATACCTGCTGCTGATGACACCATGAACATTAACCAGATCTGGTAAAATTGAGGGGTTTTCAGCATATCTAGCCACTGGATGTTTACGTCTGATCCATATTCCGCAGCCTTTCCTCCGGGAATTTCTGAAACATACCCTTTGGGTGGATTGACCAGAAAAGAAGCCATCGGGATCATAAAGAGCAAGCCGACACCAAGGATCTTGAACGTGTCTAAGATGCCATAGTGTTCGATGAGAACGGTCGATAACGGAGCCAAATACAGTGCCGCCATCGCAAACCCACCAGCGGTTAAACCACTAACCAACCCCTTTCTGTTCTCTGGCCACCACTTCATGGTACATGGGCCAATACAGGCATAGGCAAAACCCATCCCAGCACCGACCATACACCCGAAAGTAACCTGCAATTCCGCTAATGTTGAGGCATAACCGGACGCTAAAAGCCCCGCCCCGACAAGAAACACACCAAGTATTGTGACCTTCCTTGGCCCTATTTTGTCTTGCCATACCCCAGCCAAAAACAGACTTACCGAAAATGCGAACACGGAAGTCTGGTAAGGCCCATCTACGTCCTTAGGATCAACACCTAGCGCCTCAGCCAAAGGTTCACTGAAAACGCCCCATACATATAGGATACCGATCGATAGGTTCACGATTAAACCTATCACTAGTATTTTAAATGGTTTACTAATCAAGCTAACCTCAACAATTCGCTGTTTATGAACAATCGTTAGAAATGATGACTTTCAACGACTTGTGGTCTGAAGCATGGATAAAGGTCGAATAAGCTTCTTCTGACTCTGTTAAATTGAACTGGTGACTAATCAGTTTTTGAGGTTCCAAATAACCCGCTCTAATTTGCTTGATTAACATTGGCGTTGTATTGGTATGAACCATGCCAGCTGTCATGGTAAAGTTTCGTTTCCACATGTCTTCTAGGTTAATCGTTGCAGATTTACCGTGAACACCAAGCACCGCAATGTTGCCTCCTGGGCACACCAACTTCTGAGACATATCCCAACCAGCAGGAATACCAATAGCTTCAATCACCACATCCACACCCACATCATCGGTCATGTCGAGAATTTGCTGTACGGCGCTGCCATCTGAGTTATCGATCGCATGGGTTGCACCTAGCTCTTTAGCCACTTGCAGTCGATGAGGGTTAGTATCGATTGCATAGATTTCACTTGGAGTGAAGAACTTAGAGGTCATCAGAGCTGCAAGGCCAACTGGGCCACAACCAATAACGGCAACAGAGCAACCCGGCTGAACCTGACCATCCAATACACCCACTTCGTAACCCGTTGGGAAAATATCGCTCAATAAAACCAGAGAGTCTGTATCGATGTCGTCAGGGACAAGGTGCAGGCTTGTATCGCCATAAGGAACTCGAACGTATTCCGCTTGGCAGCCATCAATTTCATTACCAAGTAGCCAGCCACCATCTAAACATTGACCAAATTTAGACACTTGACACATTTTGCAGCTACCACATGAAGTAATACATGACACGATAACGCGATCGCCTGGCTTAAACTTACTCACCAACTCACCGCATTCTTCGACGATACCAACCCCTTCATGGCCCATGATTGTGCCTGGCTTAAATGTCGCAACGTTATTTCTTAATATATGTAAATCCGTACCACAAATTGTGGTTTTCTCGATTCTTACGATGACATCGCTTTGCTTCTCAATTGTAGGGATTGGACGTTCTTCCAATTTCGCGCTGTCTTTTCCATCAAATACATATGCTTTCATTATTCTTCCTAGCTGACGTTGTTGTTATATAAATTCGAGCTCATCATATAGACGCAATTAAATAATTAACGTGACCAGTATGGCGATTAACAATCGATTAACAGATAACAAACACAGTTAGAACACCAT
>NZ_JAPPTH010000042.1:0-26604 GCF_027587015.1 Vibrio sp. Makdt | reverse complement strand
GAATACTGACTTCAAAACTACAAAAAGTAATTTTAAAGCTATTACCATTCCAACAGAATGATAATGAATTGACTGTGCCGATAATAAATTATCGCTTGGTCACTCAGTTCATTGAAATCAATGTAATTCCTAAGAATCAATTTTTGATATTCATCAACGAGTGCCCACACAGATTGATAGGTTTAAATTGTTAAAGAGCGCTAGCGTTTTGTGATTAACATCTCAATCGCTAGGGGTGCGTACTATACTCGCACCGTTTTTAGAGTCAAGGGTTATTTTCAAACTCTTTTTCTCTACCGATTTCGCTGTGTGACTTTCGTCTCACTCCGTGTCGGTGAGGCGGCATTATAGAGAGATTGAGAAGGAGCACAAGAGCTTTTTCAAATAAAAGTTTTGTTCGCCTAAAAAGCCACCAGATCCGCATTTTTCGAATAAAAACTAAACATTTGAGACGTATCACAGCAATACATTGGAAAAATGAAAGGCATGAACGTAAGATTCATGTGTCTATTTTGTTAATGGTAGATGCGTCTATTTCGTTTATTAATATGTAGTATTCCGATATGAACTCAAAAAAATCGATGTTGTTAATTGTCGCACTGGCTGTATTAGGCGGCATTGTTTTCTCTCAGGTAGATATATCGCCTGCAATTACCTTTATCCTTGGTGTCTTGGCTTCCGCTTTTGTTGTTAACTTTTCAAGCACCGACTCAAAATCAGATTCAGAACCTAAAGCTTCAACAAAAACGCTTTATGTGGGTAACCTTCCATACAAGGCGAACGAATCGCATGTTCGTGAATTATTCTCAGAACATGGTGAAGTGTTTGCAGTACGCTTAATGAAAGACAAGCGAACTGGTAAAAGAAGAGGCTTCGGATTTGTTGTTATGGCAAGTAATGATGTGAATCATGCAATCTCTGCCCTTAACGACAAAGATTACATGCAACGAACTTTAAAAGTACGTGTTGCGAATGATCCTAAGCATCCTGAAGCGGACGAATCTGAACAGAACTAAACCCTAACTGCTTCAACATACTATTTAGTGCACTTTCTTTCTTGGGAAGTGCACTACAAAAAACCTCTCTTACTCCCCCTTCTTCATGACCATCTTCTAAACCCAACAAATCTTGGACTCGTTTCGCTATCGCTTTACCCGAATCCACCAATGCCACGCTTTCGCCTAATACTTGCTGAATCTCAGACTTTATCAGTGGGAAATGGGTACAGCCTAAAACAGCAACATCAATGGTATTAATCATCGGCTGAAGGATTTGCTTGAGCTCTTCTAAGTTGATTGCCTCTCCTCTGAGCTTATCTTCGGCCATATCCACCAGCCTCGTCGAGCCAAGAAGTTCAACCCTCTTATTAATTGAGAAGTTTTTGATCAGTTCGTGCGTGTATTCACGGGTAATGGTCGCCGGAGTAGCAATCAGCCCCACCGCTTTGTTTGCTAGCAAAGAAGCCGGCTTGATTGCCGGAACAACACCGACAATAGGGATAAGATTATTGGCTCTGAGTGTAGGTAAGACAATCGTGCTCGCTGTATTACAAGCTATCACTACGATATCTATCGCGTGACTAGCCACAAAACTGGCGACTATGCTCTGAACTCTTCTAATCAGAACCTGCTGATTGAGCTCACCATATGGGTAAGCTTCATTATCGAATACATAGATATAGTTATGATTAGGCAATAGCTGACTTATCTCTTTATAGACAGATAGCCCACCCACCCCTGAATCAAAGACCAATATGTTTTTTTGTAGACTATCCGACACAACGATTACCTATATGTAGTTTCGCAGCAATAATACCCCTTCACTTAGTTTTCGCCAATCTTCACGCTATAGAATACAAGCTCGATAACGTTGATGTACAAAACGCTCACCTTGCTCTATCGCTTCTAGTTCTATATCAAGCTTTCCTTTAAAGCATGGTGCAGAGGTCACTAAGGTATGGAATTCTCCATCTTCACCACACGGATCCACATGGTTAGGTAATCCCTCTATTAGTTCATTGGTATATTTCAACCCACAGTAGCTAATATCTAGTGCGTTGCTGTCTACTGTGACTAGAAAGGTTTCGATTTTTCTGTCTATTATCTCTCGAGCTAACGCCTTGCTGCTCTCTCCCATGAGAGGGAACACACATTCCCAGCCTGCAGGTTCAATATAGCTTCTCCGGTAGTCGGCAATACCGTTACAAAACATATCACCAAATGCCACGCCATCAATTGATAAACCACACTCTTTCAATGCAGAAACAATCGTACTTTGATAGACCTCATTACTTGGGAACACTTCCGGAAGCTCGATAGTGATAAGCGGTAAACCGATTAATTGTGCCTGCATGGCAACCACATCAATAGGAGTGACTTGGAAAGGAACTTCATCTCCAACATAGGTAGTATAGAGAGCAACAACTTCATACTCAGCACTCTCAAGCAAACGCTCTAGGGTTAAGGTGGAGTCTTTACCTGATGACCAACTTATGATGACTCTCTTTTTCATTGATATACCCAATAATAAAAAACCGCCCGAGGGCGGTTTAGGTGTTAGTTAGAACTGGTAAGTAGCATTGACGTAATATGTACGCTCTGGCGATGGGTATCCACCAGCAGTTTCATACTCTTCGTCTGTTAAGTTATCTACTCGACCATTTAAGGTTAGGTTTTCATTCGCATAGTAGTTAACTGAAACATCGAACAAGCTATACGCGGCAAGATCTTCAGAGAAGTCAGGTCGCTCACCTACATATTGGTAACCTAGTGAAACATCAACCTCGTCGAAACTAGCCACTGCATTATACTTGTATATCTTCTTAGCTCGGCGTATTAGTTGCTCACCAGATTGATCTTCTGGGTCTTGAAAGTTAGCGCTCACTTGATGGTTAATAAAGCTAGTATCAAATCCAACGACCATTTCCACACCACGCAGTTGGCTTTCGCCATCGGTATTGTAGTACTTGCTTGTCGCGTAGTTGTAATCAATTAGGTCTTCGACGTTCGTGTCATAGCCAGTAATCGACCAGTCAATACCCTTGATTAAGCCACCAAAGGTCAGCTCAAATGAATCTGCCTTTTCAGCTTCTAACTGTGCATTCCCGTAGTAGCTATATAGTTGATACAAGTTAGGTGCTTTGAAGGATGTACCATAAGCTGCTTTTACAACAAGCCACTCAGCATAACGATAGCCTAGCCCTGTGTTGTAAGTCGTTTCTGTACCGAACTGCTCATTGTCATCAACACGAAGACTAAGTTCTCCGAACACTTTATCCGCATCTGCGTTTAATGCAGCGAAGTACGCAACATTCGTTCTGTCGTAGTCAGTATTCGAAGGCTTAACAATATAAGCCTCATCACGCCAATCTACACCGCCACTAAGAGTCAATGCCGAAGTCAGTTTGTATGAATTCACCCATTGAACATTTAGCTGTTCAAGCTCATCAGATGTTGCTGACGCTGAATTCTTGCCTAAAGACTGTTCGTAGTTCCAGTTATCTTGATTCTGATAGTTAACGTGGAAATCAGACTTAAGCTCACTGCCACTATATTTAACTCCAGCAGCAAAGGTAGAGTTCTGAACTTCAGCCTCTTTGTAAGAGTGGACAGGTGCTCCCGTTGTATAATCAACATAGGAACCATCATATTGAGAGATAGTCTCGAACATGCGGAAGTTAGCAAAACCACTCCATTGCTGATCAAAATTATGAACATAACCAATTAGAGCATTGCGTGATTCAAAGCCATGTCGGTCACCATCATTTATTCCCGGCATAGGATGAACGTTGTATCCCTCATCGGAGTCGTAGCCAACCGATACGTTTAAGTGACCATTTTCACCAACCTTGGTACCACTAACAAAGCTCAGCTCTTCGTAATCTAAACTTCCCAAGCCAGCGCTTACTGCCGTTTTTTCATTGTCGGAATTTGCAACGGTAATAATGTTGATAACGCCACCGATAGCTTCAGAACCATACATAGCAGCACGGGCACCTCGAACGTATTCCACTCGATCGACAAATGTAATTGGTAATTGGCTAAAATCGACACCACCTTTTGCAGCTCGCGCAAAACGAATACCATCAATTAGAACAAGTACTTGATCAGAGTTAGCACCACGAACAAAGATCGAAGCTTGCTGACCTCGGCCTCCATTTTGTGAAACCTGAATACCCGTCAATCGTCTAAACACATCTGTTAGAGACTTAGCTTGGATTCGATCGATATCTTGGCGTGTTACCACTTCAACTTGAGCGACAACACTTTCCGTGCTCTGCTCAAAACGGTTAGCCGTAACCACCATGGTTTCATCAGCAGATGCTTGTTGGGCGTGTAAATTGGAGATAGGTGAAAGCAGCGATGCTACAGCAACCGCTAAAAGGGATTTGTTCATGTTGTGATCCTAAATCGCGTAAATTCCTACCAAACCACATGTTATGGTTTAGCCGCTGGCAGGTATTCGGACTCAAGAGCACAACCTTATGGTTACCTGATATTCGACTTCCCACAAAAAGCTATTTGCAGTGTCTTATGAATACTCGTTCTCTTTTACCGCTGCGCGTCAGTTCTGGATTCACACCAGATTCCCTCTTCAGCCATCTATACATCTAAATGGCACCAGCTTGCCGAAGATAGTATTGACCTCTGAATCATTTGTCTAGTCTAAGATAGTTATAAGCTATAGTTTTCATGGCCTATTTACACTGATTGGCTCTCAACACTGGACAAGCGCCTGTGATTGAATAAAATCTGCGCTCTTGATTTAAAAGCACGACAGCAAAAGGCATAACAATGGCGAATTTAGATGTAAACCCGCAACGCTACCAAGAACAACTGGCAGAAAAGACTGAGCGTCTGACTGAAATGTTCTCAGAATATAATGTGCCTGAGCTGGAAGTGTACGAATCTCCAGAACAACACTACCGCATGCGTGCTGAGTTCCGTGTGTGGCATGAAGGTGACGATATGTATTACGTCATGTTCAATCAAGAAACTAAAGAAAAATACCGTGTAGACCAGTTCCCTGCTGCTAGCCGTCTTATCAATGACTTAATGCCTTTGTTAGTTGATGCAATGAAGGACAACCACTCTCTACGCCACAAGCTATTCCAAGTAGACTTCCTATCTACGCTTAGCGGTGAGATTTTGGTGTCTCTGCTTTACCACCGTCAACTAGGGGAGCAATGGATTCAAGATGCTAAAGCGCTAAAACAACAATTGAACGATGAAGGTTTCAACCTAAACCTGATTGGTCGTGCACGTAAGATGAAGATCGTATTAGACCGTGATTACGTTATTGAAAAGCTAGACGTAAATGGCGATAGCTACATCTACCAACAAGTAGAAAACAGCTTTACTCAACCAAACGGTAAAGTTGCTGAGAAAATGTTGGAGTGGGCCGTTGACTGTACTCAAGACAGTAAAGGCGATCTACTAGAGCTTTACTGTGGTAACGGTAACTTCTCATTAGCACTGGCACAAAACTTCGAGCGTGTATTAGCGACTGAGCTAGCGAAACCATCGGTTGAATCAGCGCAATACAACATTGCAGCCAACAAGATTGATAATGTTCAGATCATCCGTATGTCTGCGGAAGACTTTACGGTAGCGATGGAAGGCAAACGTGAGTTCCGCCGTCTGCAACAAGCAAACATCGATTTGAAGAGCTACAACTGCAACACTATTTTTGTTGATCCACCACGTTCAGGTATGGATGTAGATACTTGTAAGATGGTTCAAGGCTACGAGCGCATCATGTACATCTCTTGTAACCCTGAAACATTGAAAGAGAACTTAGAGATCCTAAGCGAAACACACGATATTACTCGTTTTGCTCTATTCGACCAGTTCCCTTACACACACCACATGGAAGCTGGCGTATTCCTAGAACGTAAAGCGTAATACTCGCTTTCCTAATCTAGGTAAAAGCCAAACGGTAGACACAAAAAAACGAGCCAATCGGCTCGTTTTTTTTGTTTATAGGTTGGATTAAGCTGTCTTACCGATAAAGCCTAACTTCTTACCTACCCAAGCGAGCAGTAGCATTGCAACGATAATCGCGAAGAAGTTAGAACCCGCATCTGGGTGTTGTGCTTTGACAAACGCAGAGTGACCAAATGCGCCCACGAAGAAACACGCTAAACCAACTAGCGGGATATCTTCCGATACTGGGTTAGTGAGGTACTCTTGGTAAAGTGCTTGTACAGCTAAAACTAAAGCAATCAGTGGGAAGATTGAGAAGCCCACTTCGCTCATTGTTACCCAAGATAAAAGTGCATCGCCACACACACCAGCAATCAGAGCCAGTACCAGTGTTTTTCTTTCTGAGCCACGGTTTACAGTATTATTTTCATTCGACATTATTCTATCCCGCCTTTTAATCGGTTACGTTCACGTTCTTTACGATACCAAAAAGCACCTTTGGCCATCATTCGCAATTGCATGATCAAGCGCTCAGCCAGTTCGTCTCGCTGACGTCGATCTAAATCTAATGCTTCTGCCCCTGAGTTAAAGACCAATATGACCGAAGCTTCTGCTTGCGTAAAAGCTTCATCTCGTGTCATGCCAGTCGTGATTAGGTATTCGGTTAACTCAGCAGAAAAGTGCTGTATCTCACGAGCCACCGCTGTACGAAACTCAAATGAAGTTCCTGAGCGCTCTCGCAATAACAGTCTGAATACGTTAGGGCTGCTTTGAATGAACTCCATAAAGGTTTCAACCGATGTGCGAATAACACTGCCTTCTTTTACTATACGCTGCCTAGCTTGACGCATTAGCTGGCGCAGTAGTAAGCCCCCCTCATCTACCATGGTTAAGCCAAGCTCATCCATATCTTTGAAGTGACGATAAAAGGAAGTCGGTGCTATTCCAGCCTCACGAGCGACTTCTCTCAAGCTTAGGTTGGAAAAACTACGATCGGCACTGAGTTGGCTAAATGCTGCATCGATTAAGCTGCGACGAGTTTTTTCTTTTTGCTGTGCGCGAATGCCCATTGGTTTCATACTTTATCAATTTCTTCTTTTACAGCCTAAACAGGCATGTCTAATACTCTGTTCAATATAACGCGAATCACTTATTTTTATAAGATACTCCGGTTATATAAGACACCAAACACGCCTCTTTGTTCACGTACCGAAGTAAATACGTTCGCAGAAAAAATTTCAATATCCACACCGCCATTTGGAGACATACGACATACCAAAAATTATTTTTTCGCTAGCACTGCGTGATCCCGCCGACTCTCTGATGCCCTTTTCATGTACGCAAGAACAGAATCAGTTAAAATCCCGCTACAGCAATGTTAATCAAATATAACAAGGAAGATATCTATGCCACACTCCAACCACTTTGATGTAATCGTAATTGGTAGTGGCCCCGGAGGCGAAGGGGCAGCGATGGGATTAACCAAAGCCGGGTTGAACGTTGCAATCATTGAAAAAGAGAGCAGCGTTGGTGGTGGTTGTACCCACTGGGGAACCATTCCTTCGAAAGCTCTGCGTCATGCTGTAAGCCGTATTATCGAATTCAATAATAACCCTCTATTCTGTCAGAACAACAAAAGCATTCACTCGACATTTTCCAACATTCTCGGGCATGCGAAATCCGTTATCGATAAACAGACTCGACTGCGTCAAGGCTTCTACGATCGTAACCAATGTACGCTGGTGTTTGGTACAGCTCGTTTCATTGATACCAACACTATTTCTGTAATGCAGAGTGATGGTACCGAAGAGCATTACAGTGCCGACAAGTTTGTGATTGCGACAGGTTCTCGTCCATATCAACCAGACAACGTCGATTTTCTACATGAACGTATCTACGACAGCGACTCGATTCTTTCTCTTAAACACGACCCGCAACACATCATCATCTATGGTGCCGGTGTTATAGGTTGTGAGTACGCGTCTATCTTCCGTGGTTTGGGCGTAAAGACCGATCTCATTAATACTCGAGACCGTCTGCTGTCATTCCTAGATAATGAAACCTCTGATGCACTTTCTTACCACTTCTGGAACAGCGGTGTGGTGATTCGTAACGATGAGACCTTTGAGAAAATCGAGGGCACTGACGATGGTGTTATCATTCACCTAGAATCAGGCAAAAAGATGCGCGCTGACTGCTTGCTGTATGCCAATGGTCGAACCGGTAACACTGACAAGCTGAACTTAGGTGCAGTTGGTCTAGAAGCGGACTCTCGTGGTCAAGTATCAGTGAATACCAATTACCAAACTAATGTTGACCATGTATACGCGGTCGGTGATGTGATTGGCTACCCTAGCCTAGCAAGTGCTGCTTATGATCAAGGTCGTTTTGTTGCACAAGCGATTGTTAAAGGTGAAGCGGAAGGTCACTTGATTGAAGATATCCCAACGGGAATCTACACCATTCCTGAAATCAGCTCAGTCGGTAAAACCGAGCAAGAACTGACAGCAGCGAAAGTACCTTATGAAGTAGGACGTTCTTCATTCAAACACTTAGCTCGCGCCCAAATCGCGGGTAAAGACATCGGTAGTTTGAAGATTCTATTCCACCGTGAAACCAAAGAGATTCTAGGTATCCACGTATTTGGTGAGCGTGCCGCAGAAATCATTCACATCGGCCAAGCAATCATGGAGCAAAAAGGAGAAGCGAATACTATCGAGTACTTCGTTAATACCACCTTTAACTACCCTACTATGGCCGAGGCGTATCGTGTTGCCGCTCTTAACGGCCTTAACCGTTTGTTCTAAATAAAGAACTAATAGGAGTGTTTGACCACCCATAGGCCAAATACATAAACAGCAAGCCATGGGCTTGCTGTTTTTATTTAAGCTATTGAAAAATATAGCACCGAGAGTAATTAGATCATGATGTTCTAAATGCCCTTTGACCTGTACACCTTTTATTTTTACCCATTAGAACTAAGCGAGAAATTCGCCCTTCTTCCACTGAGAAACAAATAACACACCAAGGCCAATACCGCGCATTGCCATAAAGCTCAGCATCGCAAGCCACAGAGCATGATTTTCTAAGCTAGACGCTAGGAAGAAAATCGCAAAGAAGCTGCAGGTCGCGACAAACATACTATTACGCATGTCCTTGCCTTTAGTTGCGCCAACAAAAATACCATCGAGTAAGAAGCACCACATTGAAACCAGTGGCATTGCGATCAACCAAGGCAGATACACCTCAGCTTGGCTTTTTACATCTGGGATGGTGGTGATCATATTAATTAGATTAGACCCAGCGATCGCGAACACTATGGTCAGAACCAAACAAATGTTGAAGCTCCAAAAGAAAGTACCAATCAACGACTGATTCAACTCATCTTTATCTTTTGCTCCTATCGCCTTACCCACCATAGCTTCCATCGCGTAGGCAAAACCATCCATTCCATAAGAGATGATCATCAAGAAACTCATCAATACCGCATTGGCTGCCACGACATCATCACCAAAGCTTGCTCCTTGAAAAGTCATGAAAGTAAATGTGGCTTGCAAGCACAAAGAGCGTAGGAAGATATCGCGATTCAGTTTTACGAAGCGGCTTAAACCTTGGCTGGTTTTCTTAATCAAAGCCCACGGTGATGGTAACTGTCTCTTTATCCAGATTCGATAAACGCAGAGCAGTCCAAACGTTAGACCTGCATAGTCAGCCAATACCGATGCCAGTGCAGCACCTTCCACCTGCCAACCGAAACCAATCACAAAAGCAACGTCCAACACGATATTGGTGATGTTAGTAATAATCACCATCCACATCGGCGCTTTTGCATTCTGAGTTCCAAGTAACCAACCCAAAATAACGAAATTCGTCAGTGCTGCAGGGGCACTCCATGCTCGAATGGAGAAATACTGTTGTCCATAATGCTTCACTTGATCACTGGCACTACTTAATGAAAAAACCAGGTCAGCCACTAACCCATGTAACAGTAAGAAGACACCAGCAAACCCGAGAGCCATAGTCACGCCCTGCACGAAGACCAAACCAAGCTGCTTGCCATCGTTTGCACCGTACGATTGTGCGGCAAGGCCAGTTGTCGACATACGCAAAAAGCCAAGCAACCAAAAGGTCACACTGATCATGGTGCCACCTAACGCTACACCTCCTAGATACCAAGAATGCTCTAAGTGGCCAATAACAGCAGCATCAACTAAACCCAGTAGTGGAACGGTAATATTAGAAAGCACCATCGGGATCGCGAGCAACAGCACTTGTTTGTGCATTGCTTGATTAGATAGCGTTTGGAAAATGGTTTGGGGATTAAATAGCTTCACGATCACCTCTTTGATTAGAGGCGATAGTTTAACCTAGTGAGTGTGCTTTCACTATGTTGTGAAATTTTTGCTTATTACTAATATGGCTTCGAGTATATGTAAATAGTGCCGCTTTAGCGCTACCACTTCACCAGCACCAATTGCGGTGTTAAACGCTTTTTAACCTGGGATATTTTGCACAATAGTCGCTGCCATAGTTTCCAACGATTGCATTGTTGTTCCAATGGCGAAAATGCTTTAACCCACTGCGCCCATGGCAGCCAATTCAGAATACTGTCGACTGGGGAAGATAAACCGTGTGCATAGTCACCAGAACCGAGCTTTTTCCCTAAAGTACTTGAACTCTTATCGCCCGCCAATACAACACACGCATGTGCATGAGTAAAGTAACGGCTAAGCGATTGAATAAAGTTTGCAGTTTGCTGCTCGTTACAATCCAGCAGTGCATGTTCACACACCACCATTACCGAAGCTTGCTCTGGAATATTGAGTTCATCCAACCATGTTAGGTCATCTACTGAACCACACTCCAAGCGGTAGCGTTCATTTTTGTGGAACAAGCGTTGTCGCCAAAGTAGATTCTCGGTTACATCCAGCTCTACCCAGTGACAGCGGCCATTGTCTAATCGGTAAAAACGGGTGTCGAGCCCTGCTCCTACGTTAATAATCCAAGCATCAGGATTGTGAGATAGAAATTGCTGAACTTGAGAGTCACAAAGTTGAGTCAATGTCGCGTAGAGAAGTTGTTGTTGGTCGAGTTCACCAGTAAGGCACTCAGGTGCTAGCTGGCAACGCTTACAAGCTTGAGCTGCAATAGGGTCATAAACTAGGCCATCATCGGCAAGGCTTTCTCGGCTGCGAAACCAAAGGTGTTGAACGAGGTTTGTCGGAACTTGAAGTTCTTGGTGTATAGATGCTTGATCAGCGGAAACCTTTTGATCAGAGGAGCGCGGCTTAGCTATAAGCGGCTTTATTTGAGGCTTGGTTTGGACTGGCATCATCATCTTCCTTGTATCTCGACAAAGAAGATGATAATGAATATCAATTACAATAACAAGTTATTGAGAATAAATATCAATAAGATGTTTGTACTGATTACATCCAATCCGTGTTGCGAATGATACCAACAGCAAGACCTTCAATAGACAAGTGCTGAGATTCTAGATCGACACGGATTGGAGAAAACTCTTCGTTTTCAGCATGTAACAGCACTGTCGAACCTTTGCGTTCTAGGCGTTTTACCGTTACATCATCATCAACACGAGCAACCACAACCTGACCGTCGCGGACGTCTTGTGTTTTGTGAACAGCAAGCAGATCGCCATCCATAATACCGATGTCTTTCATACTTTCGCCATTTACACGAAGTAAGAAGTCAGCTTGAGGTTTGAACATACCAGGGTCGACTTGGTAATGCATTTCTACATGTTCTTGAGCCAAAATAGGCTCACCTGCGGCAACCTGACCGATCAAAGGCAGACCTTGCTCTTCGTTCGCTGCATCTTCAAGCAAAATACGAATACCACGAGACGCACCCGGGATAATCTCAATCGCTTCTTTACGAGCAAGAGCTTTCAAATGTTCTTCTGCAGCATTTGCAGAACGGAAGCCTAATTCACGGGCAATTTCTGCGCGTGTCGGTGGCATACCGGAATCTTCAATCTTACCTTTGATAAGGTCAAAGACTTGTTGTTGGCGGGGCGTTAACGGCTTCATGATTCACCTGTCTTTTTATACAGTTAACTGTGAGTATATCCAGTAACTGAACAAAAGCAAAGCAATTGGTTGTTTTTAGTTCATTTTTCGCTAATTACAAAACCAAGATCTCGAACCACACATAAGCCGCAAGCGCTAAGCAGATGAAAACGGCTGCCGAACCGACATCTTTCGCCATTCCCGAAAGTTCATGATGTTCACTACCAATACGATCAACAACGGCTTCAATTGCAGTATTGATAAGCTCAAACACCATTACCAGCACGACCGATGACACCATTAAGATTCGCTCGACCTGGCTTACATCTAAGTAAAATGCTAACGGAATAAGAACCGTAGCCATAAAGACTTCTTGTCGAAATGCTGCCTCGTTTTTAAACGAACTTGTGATGCCTTGCCATGAAAAGCCTGCTGCTTTCACGATGCGTTTTAATCCGGTGTTTGATTTTTTGGTCATTTTTAACCCTATACTCAATCAGTCGATGAATGATTTTCCACAAACTTAACGGCAATATGACTATTTCCATTAAAAGGTTAGACCAGTTTCTGGTATTCTTGCATCGATTAAATTTACGCCTAGGCTTATCCCTATTTTACTTGAAGGATTTACCCTTTCTCATCATAGAAATAGAGATACGCTTAAGCACATTGAAATAACTATTGAGGCTGTGAACCTATATGTCTTCTGGACAATCTTTT
The DNA here is from genome assembly GCF_027587015.1 of Vibrio sp. Makdt. Lineage (NCBI taxonomy): Bacteria > Pseudomonadati > Pseudomonadota > Gammaproteobacteria > Vibrionales > Vibrionaceae > Vibrio > Vibrio sp. Makdt. The sequence goes on along the minus strand of NZ_JAPPTH010000042.1, from coordinate 13,931 downwards.
TCACGTTCATTAATGAAATTACCTTTATCCGTATTGGTAAAAGGCACATCAATCCCTTCGAATCCAGTTGAAGATTTGCAGATTGATTTAGGCAAACCAATTGTATACGCCTTGCCGTTTCGCTCAAGCGTCGACCTGCTTACACTACAAAAGCATGCGCTAGAACTGGGATTACCGGATCCGCTAAGCAAGCTTGAAATAAGTGGTAAGTCACTGCCACGCTACGTTTTTATCTCTTCACGCAAAACTCTGTTGCAAGACGATGATTACGTACCAGCCTCTTCTATTGAAGTCTTCTCTGAGCTACTTGCATTGCATGCAGACGACTCAGAGCTGGATGTGCAAGTTATCCCTGCAACCGTATTGTGGGGCCGTAAGCCTGGTAAAGAGAATAACCAGAAGCCTTACCTACAAGCAATGAACGGCTTAGAAAAATCGAAAGCTGTACTACTCGCAGGCCGCGACTGCCTAGTGCGCTTCAGCCCTGTAGTATCTCTGCGTTACATGGCGAATTCACACGGTACCGACAGCACCATCGCACACAAACTAGCGCGTGTGGCTCGAATCCACTTCTCTCGTCAAAAACTGGCAGCATCTGGCCCTAACCTGCCAAGCCGTCAAGCATTGTTCGATCGCCTACTAAAATCAGAAGCGATCAAGAAGGCGATTGAAGACGAAGCGAAGTCAAAGAACATCTCCATCGAAAAAGCGAGCAAAGAAGCTCAAGACATCATGGATGAGATCGCAGCAAACTTCTCTTACTCACTGATCAAACGTGGCGAGAAGATTCTAGGTTGGTTGTGGAACAAGCTTTACCAAGGCCTACATATCAACAACGCTTCAACCGTTCGTAAGCTGGCACAAGATGGTCACGAGATTGTTTATGTCCCTTGTCACCGCAGCCACATGGACTACTTACTGTTATCTTACGTGCTTTACCATGAAGGTATGGTGCCTCCGCATATCGCTGCCGGTATCAACTTGAATTTCTTCCCTGCCGGCCCGATTTTCCGTCACGGTGGTGCGTTCTTCATTCGCCGTAGCTTTAAAGGTAATAAGCTGTACTCAACGATCTTCCGTGAATACCTCGCAGAGCTGTTCGCTAAAGGTTACTCGGTGGAGTACTTTAGTGAAGGTGGCCGTTCTCGTACCGGTCGTCTGCTACAAGCGAAAACCGGTATGCTAGCGATGACGATTCAGGCAATGCTGCGCGGCATGAACCGTCCAGTAACGTTAGTGCCTGTTTACATCGGCTACGAACACGTAATGGAAGTGGCGACTTACGCAAAAGAACTGCGTGGTAAGCGTAAAGAGAAAGAAAACGCGAGCCTAGTGATTCGTACTATCCGTAAGCTACGTAACTTTGGTAAGGGCTACGTGAACTTCGGTGAGCCGATTCAGCTTAACCAATACCTGAATGAACACTCTCCAGAGTGGACGAAAGACATCGATCCAATGGGCACCAGCAAGCCACAGTGGATGACGCCTGTGGTCAATGACTTGGCAACCAAGATGATGACACACATCAACGATGCGGCAGCGACCAACGCACTGACATTATGTGCAACCGCTCTGCTTGCATCACGTCAGCGTGCATTGTCTCGTGACTCTTTGGTTTCTCAAATCAACTGCTACTTATCTCTACTCAACAATGTGCCTTACTCAGACACATTTACGGTACCAAAAGACAGCGCGGAAGAATTGGTGAAACATGCAGAGTCTCTGAACAAGTTCTTGATTGAGTCAGACTCAATGGGTGACATTATTTCACTAGACCGTCACCAATCGATTCTGATGACTTACTACCGCAACAACATCATTCACTTGTTTGCTCTGCCATCGTTAATTGCTCAGATGACCATTCGTCAGCACGGCCTAACGATCGATGCGATTCAACAGAACGTAGCGGCAATCTACCCGTTCTTAAAGAAAGAGCTGTTCCTAAGCTACGACGAAGATCAGCTAGAGACTGTAGTTGCAAACATCATCGATGAACTGGTTAGCCAAGGTATGCTTGTTGTGTCTGACAACCAAGTCACCATTAACCAGTCAAACAGCCAAGCACTGATGCTGCTAGGTCGCACGATCTCAGAAACACTTCAGCGTTACTCGATTGCTCTGAACCTATTGGCAGAGAATCCGGAGCTGGATAAATCTGACCTTGAGCAGAAGAGCCAAGATATTGCACAACGTCTAGGTCGCCTTCAAGGCATCAACGCACCTGAGTTCTTCGATAAAGGCGTGTTTGCTTCGATGTTTGCTACGCTTAAGCAGCAGCAATATCTGGATAACGACGGTAATTGCGATTTAGAGAAGACTCAGCAGTTCGCTAAACTTCTGTACTCAATGCTTTACCCAGAAGTTCGTTTGACGATTCAAGAGAGCATCCACCAAGCAGAATAGTTTGTTGGCTAACTCGCTTTAAGCGCTCAGCTGAAAACGATCAAAAAAGGCACCCACTGTGGGTGCCTTTTTATTTGTGTTCATGTTGCCAAACCATCGCTTACCAAAAAGTGATGAACAAACCGATGGTGACGGCCATTCCTACATAATTGTTATTAAGGAAAGCCTGGAAGCATAAATCTCTATCGCGATGACGCATCAGGTGTTGTTGGTAAACAAACAAGCCGCCTGCTACCAACAATGCCCAATAGAAGGTGTCACCTAGGTGGTAATGCATGCCTAACGCAATCAACATCGCTAAAGTCACTAACTGCAGTGAGCCAACAATGAGCTTATCGAAACGGCCAAACAAAATCGCTGTCGACTTGATACCAATCTTCAGGTCGTCATCTCGATCAACCATCGCATATTGCGTGTCGTAAGCAATCGTCCACAACGCGTTAATCACGAATATAAACCACACAATGCTTGGCAGTTCATTGGTTTGTGCTGCCCATGCCATTGGAATCGCCCAGCTAAACGCCAAGCCAAGAAACAACTGTGGAAGGTGCGTAAAACGCTTCATGAAAGGGTAAATGAACGCTAGGCCAACCCCAATGAAAGAAAGCTTAATGGTCAGCGGATTCATAGTCAGTACTAACAAGAATGAAATCACGGCTAGCACTAAAAAAAGGATAACGGCTTCTTTACTCGACACCAGACCTGACGGCAGTGGGCGCTGCTTGGTACGCTTTACATGGCCATCCACCTTACGGTCAGCAAAATCATTAATCACGCAGCCTGCTGAGCGCATTAGTACAACACCCAACACAAATACGACCAAGACATCCAAATCTGGCATACCTTGTGCGGCGATAATCAACGACCATAACGTAGGCCAAAGGAGTAACAAGGTACCAATCGGGCGATTCATTCGCGTTAATTGCCAGTACGCTTTCGCTTTGGTGGCAAGCATTTACACACTCTCCTTAGAGTAAATGGGTGATGTTGGTAAAAACAGTTCTGCTACAAGCATCGGTTTATGGTTCATCCATAATCGAGAGCGGCGTGCGAGTAATCGTTCGTCGCCAGCGATAACCCAACCGACTTGCAGCGCGTCTCGCTCGACGTTCTCCGCACTAAAAACGGTCAACCCTAACGGGACATTACCTTGTTGAGAAAGGTCTGAATGCTGATCTTCTAATGTCACTCGAGGAATTAAGGTTCGGCCTAATACCCATGGTTCATCATCCCCATTCAAAATTACTTTGCGAAGTAAGCAATCAGACGATGATAAAAGGTGCTGCTCATCTTGTTGCACAATTGAGCGTTCTACAACTTGATTGTGAAGCAACTCCACAGACAGATGTTGGCAACACTTACCCAACTTACGGGAAAGAGAACCTTGCTCCATCAGCCACTCTTTGGTGGTTTCATTAGGAAAATCAAATGTTTCTGTACTTTGCCAATCTACATTCATTAAAGAATTAAGATACAGCGATATTGGCTGATTCATACTAGTATTCAATAGGTGACTTTACACGTACAATAAAGCTTCAACTTTCGAACAAAATTAAAGCGTCTTCGAATTGTAAACGTATTTAGATTTAGACCGTTCATTGTAACAAGACTAATGCGTTTCGAATATCGCGAATAAACTAAAGAAAAGTCACAAATATGCACAAACGTTATGTAGCCCAAATATTTCTTGCGATTACTCTACTCTTTTCAGCATCAAGTTTCGCAGAAGAGGAATCGGAACCTAAACTAGCCTACTTCACGCTAGAGCCAGACCTGACCACCAACTTTTACACTAAAGGTAAAAAACTGGGCTACATTCAAGTTCGTCTCGATATCATGGTGGCGAATAGCAAAGATTTAGCAACCATCGAGCATCACCAACCGTTGATTCGTGATGCGGTAATCGAGCTATTGGGCAAACAAAACGAAGAGACGATTAAGTCACTGTCCGGTCGTGAAGATTTAAGAAAAACGTTAGTTGAGCATCTCAACAAGATTTTACTTCCAGAGACGGGCAAAACCCTGATTGCGGATTTGCTGTTTACCAAATACCTCTATCAGTAACAGCGGGTATAAAACGAATCTAAAAAAAGCGGCTCATTTGGCCGCTTTTTTTGTTTCTATCGATGCTAGGAACTAACTTCTTGCCGATTTCGGCGCTTTCATTGAATCAACGAAACCGATAATCACACCCGCCGCTAGACCCGCTAGGTGAGCGGTATTGGCGATCGCCATAAACGGCTGCATGTACCCAAGTACCAACCACACCAGCATAAAGCCAACGATCTGTCTTGGGATTCCCAAACCAAGTTGCGGTGCTTTTGCGCCCACCACCCACAGGTAGCCAACCAGGGCATACACAACACCAGATAAGCCACCGAAATTGGCCCCTTCAACCCAGTATTGCCCAGCTCCCGACAACGCCGAAGAGACTGCAAAGATCTGAAGTAGCTTAAGACCACCTAACTTTTTCTCAATATCTCCACCCAGTTGCCACCACCACAAAATATTGAAAGCGATGTGCATAACCGAGAAATGAAGCACGGCATGGCTCAACCAACGCCACAATTGCCACTGCTGCCCGTCCACCGCCGGGAAGTGCAACGCATTGAAAATCGCTTGGCCAAAACCGATCTGCTGAAGTGCAAAAATCACCACGCACACCAACATGATGCTGAGTGTCACAGGGCCAGCCTTGGCTTTTATCATCCCCATGAAGCTAGGCGTGTGATAATGGAAGTGACTCTTTCTAGTCTCAGCCATATCCCAAGAGGCCGCTTGGTAGCGTTTATGATTGGGTTCCGACAAGAAGCGGTTGAGCTCCGCTTCTGTTTCAACTTGAAACTGGCCATCAAGCAGCCAAAGCGCAAAGCGCCCTTCTCCCTCAGGTGACATCTGAATAGGGATCTGGCGAGAAGCCATGTAATCAATAAATGCTTGAGCAAGACGTGGATTGTCTAACACCATCAGTCTAATCATTGTTATTTCCTATTCATGCTATGAGAGATATTTTAAGCGATAAAGGTCATTAGCCAGCAATCACAGGAAGTTCAGCACGGTGCCATGCTTCGAAGCCACCATCAACACTATATACCTCTTCAAAGCCTTGGTTCACTAAATATTGTGCCGCACCTTGGCTACTAATGCCGTGGTAGCACATTACCAAGATAGGTTGTTCAAACTCCACCTCATCCATAAACGAGACCATAGTGTCGTTTGTTAGGTGATAAGCAGTTTTTGAGTGAGCAACCGCGAAAGATTGCGGGTCGCGGATATCAACAAGTCGAGCTTGGCCTTGTTCAATAAGGGCCTGAGCACCTTGCACGTCGATATGTTTAAACTGGTCCATGACTTTCTCTTTTTATACTGATTTACTTTGCTGCCATTGTAACCTATCCCAAGGCTAACAATCACATCCACTTAATAAGGTTATCCACCAGCGATCACTTTTACACCATTTGTGGATAAATCTGTGAATTGCGTGAATAAAGTGCCTTTGAAAAAATAGATCCACAACATGTAGTGATGATCCTGATCTAACTGTGGGTTAACTAAAACATATCCCCACTCAAAAAACACGCTCAAAGCCTTACTACACCCTGCTTTTAGACAGCTGACGAATAAACTTGTCACAGAGTTATCCACAAAATCATTTTGCAAATTACGATCGCAAAAGTTGAGAATTCGATCCAAAACAAAAAGGCCGAGATCTCTCGATCTCGGCCTTTTCAAAATTCAGTTTTTTGCTAGCTACTATTTAGAAACTAAGTGCTATTAGAAATCGCCAACGGCTTGTTTCAATTTCTTCATCGCATTCTTTTCTAACTGGCGAACACGCTCTGCTGAGATACTGTAGGTATCCGCTAAGTCTTGCAGCGTTGCTTTATTGTCATCTAACCAACGTGAGCGAACAATGTGTTGGCTACGCTCATCTAGGCTTGCTAGTGCTAGACCTAAACGGTTATTGGTGTGAGACTCCCAGTTAGATGCTTCAACCGTTTCAGCAACGTCTGACGCTTTATCTTCTAGGTAGTAAACCGGAGCTGTGTAAGCAGAACCGCCGTCATCGTCATCCATTGGTGCTTCAAACGTTGCGTCTTGCGCTGCCAAGCGAGATTCCATCTCACGAACTTCAGAGGGCTCAACACCCAGTTCACGAGCGACTGTCTCAACTTCACCGTTATTAAACCAACCTAAACGCTTTTTAGATTTACGAAGGTTAAAGAACAGTTTGCGCTGTGCCTTAGTTGTCGCAATCTTAACGATACGCCAGTTACGCAGAACGTACTCATGAATCTCAGCTTTGATCCAGTGAACTGCGAAAGAAACCAATCGAACGCCAACCTCTGGGTTGAAACGCTTAACGGCTTTCATTAGACCGATGTTACCTTCTTGAACGAGATCAGCCATAGGCAGCCCGTAGCCAGAGTAACCTCTTGCAACGTGCACCACGAATCGTAGGTGTGAAAGGATCAAGCCTTTCGCAGCGTCGATCTCACCTTTGTAATGTAATCGCTCTGCAAGTCCACGTTCCTCTTCAGGCGTCAGCATTGGGTAGCTGTTCGCTGAGCGGATATAGCTGTCTAAACTATCTTGTGTGACTAAAGCCATTTGATACGCTTGGTTTGCCATTCGGTTCCTCATCAATCTCTGATCTGGAGTAGTACATCTATTAAAACCCAACAATCTTGAACCTAAAATGAACAGGTTTCAAGAAGGGGGAAGTAATTATGCATAATCAATTCGTCTATACAAGGCAAAAACTGGTTAAGAAGTGCCTATTTTTCGTCTAAATATGACTCTATTCACCTAAACAGGTTCAATTTCTTTTAGGTGACGCTGTGCAGAAAGCTTCGCAGCCACACTACCCAGCAGGGTTCCAACGATCAAAAGCAGTAATGATTCATCCCAGCTTAGGCCAATTAAGCGGAAGTGGCTGTCGTAAAGCTGAGCCAAGTCATCCACCGCGCTGTTCAGTAACACGGTAATTAATGCCGTCATTACCCATGCGCTAATAGAGCCTAATACGCCGAACCACATACCTGAATATAGATATGGTCGAAGAATGTAGCTGTCGGTGGCACCAATCAGCTTCATGGTTTGAATCTCTTCCTTATGCGCCAACACATTAAATCGTAATGTGTTGCCGATAATCAAAAACACAGCGCCCAACATCAATACCGTTAGGGTAATGACGATGACAGCGGCTAGCGCTTTAATCGCGTCTAATCTTGCTAACCAATCTTCGTCTAAACGAACATCAGTCACTAATTCTTGTTTTTTAACTTGGCCTGCCAGCTCTTTGATTTGAGCATCGCTTTGTACGCTTGGTGTTATCACCAACACACCTGGCAGTGAATAGTCGTCGAGAATAGTTAGGGCATCATCAAAGCCAGAATACTGGCTGAGGTCAGCAAGCCCTTGTTGAGGTGAAATATACTCCACCAGCTCAACTTGGTCCCAACTTTCGATTTCATCTTTAAGCACCATCACTCGAGGCTCGGGAATGCCATCCTCTACATAAGCACTAATTTGTGACGGGCTTGTGACATCTTTTGCCACTTCTCCTACGTTTTTCCCTAGTAGGTACAAACACGCAGGCATTGCTAAAGCCATAGAAATAACCGCAAGCGTCAGCAAGTTACCTAACGGACGTTGCCACATCTGCGAGAACGATGACTTAGCTTGCTTCCAATGCACCACAAAGAAACCGTCACTTGAAGTGCGGTTTGCAGCGCGATTAGATTGAGGTTTTTTGATGCGCTTATTAGCGGCCATAGTCTTCAACCTCACTCAAAAAGCCTTGGTTTAATTCAAGATGACGGTATTGAGGGCGAGTGTTCACTAACCCGATATCGTGCGTCGCTAGGATGATCGTCACACCGGCACGGTTAAACTCTTCAAACAGTCGCAATACGCGGTTAGATAATTCCGGGTCTAGGTTACCCGTAGGCTCATCCGCAAGCAGCAGAGTTGGACGGTTTACCACAGCGCGGGCAATGCCCACTCGTTGCTGTTCACCACCAGAAAGCTGGCTTGGCAAACAGCGTGCTTTATCTAATAAGCCAGTCTTGTCCAACGCAGCACTGACTCGGCGCTTTATTTCATTTTCAGAAATAGATTCGATACGCATAGGCAGAGCAACGTTATCAAAGATAGAGCGATCCATCAGCAGACGGTGGTCTTGAAAAACAATCCCGATATTACGGCGTAAGAATGGGATGTCTTTAGCAGGAATACGAGTGATATCGTGATCGTTGAACCAGACACGCCCATCAGTCGGGCGCTCAATCGCGCAAATCAACTTCAGCAAGGTACTTTTACCTGCACCGGAATGCCCGCCTAAAAATGCCATCTCTCCACGTTTGAGATGGAAGTCCACTTTTTGGAGTGCTTGGCGTCCGCCTCGGTAGGCTTTGCTCACTTGCTGAAATTTGATCACCGAAAATTCCTCTTACGATCACTAATATCAAATTTAAAACGATAGCAGGTTAAGGATAAACCACTTTGCTACTCGCGTTACTCTTCGCGGCTAAATAGAGCTTCAATGAAGTCTTTTGACTCAAATGGACGCAAATCATCAATACCTTCACCAACACCAATGTAACGAATTGGAATCTGGAACTGATCGGCAATTGAGAAAATCACACCACCTTTCGCGGTGCCGTCTAACTTCGTTAGCGTAATACCGGTTACTGGTGCAACTTCACTGAACAGTTTCGCTTGGCTGATAGCATTCTGACCTGTACCAGCGTCAAGTGTTAGCATGATTTCGTGCGGTGCAGAGTCATCAATCTTCTTCATGACACGAACAATCTTGCGTAGCTCTTCCATCAGGTTGCTCTTGTTCTGCAAACGACCCGCTGTATCGGCAATCACAACATCCACGCCACGAGCTTTAGCAGCTTCAATCGCATCGTAGATAACAGATGCACTGTCTGCGCCTGTGTGTTGAGCGATAACCGGCACATCGTTACGCTGACCCCAAACCTGAAGTTGCTCAACAGCTGCTGCACGGAAGGTATCACCCGCCGCTAGCATCACTTTCTTGCCTTCGTTTTGGAATTGTTTCGCTAGCTTACCGATAGTGGTTGTCTTACCAACACCATTCACACCAACCATTAAGATAACGTAAGGCGTTTTCGTAGTATCAACCACCAATGGCTGTTCCACTTGGCTTAAGATCTCTGCCATCTCTTCTTTCAGCAGACCATAAAGCGCTTCGCCATCTTTTAGGTCATTGCGAGATGCTTTTTCTGTCAGGTTTTCAATGATCTTAACTGTGGTGTTCATGCCCACATCCGCGATCAGCAGCTGCTCTTCTAGCTCTTCAAACAGATCATCATCGATTTTCTTGCCTTTGAACAAACCAAAGAAGCCTGCACCAATGTTTGCTTTAGTACGGCTTAGGCTACGCTTAAGGCGAGCAAAGAAGCTTTCTGTTGGCTTCTCTTGTACTTCTTCAACCTGAGCTTGAGGAACAACTTTTTGTTCCTGTTCTGCTTCTGCTTCTGCTGCGACAGGTTGCTGCTCATCTTGAGCCTCTTCCAGAGTTTGCTCTGACTCATCAGGCTGAGATTCTACTGACTGAGCGGCTTCCGCTTCAGGCGCGACTGATTCAGCCTCGACTTGTGATTCAACTTCAGTTTGATCTTCAACGTTTTCTACGTTCGCTTCATTCTGAGTTTTTGGGCTTTGTTCTTCTTCACCAAAACCAAGCCACGATAATAATCCGCGCTTCTTTTTTTCCGTCATCAGAGGAGTTTCCTAGATCTACTAATTAGCTGTATTGGCTTAATGCACGTCGACTCTTTGCTATTGTTATACAATACAAGCTTGTACAAACGAATAGTAAAGAAAAATGACAAAGCAGTGATAAGTTTGCTTTTAGCTTGATACACTTTGTCATTGCAAATTTATTTAATACTCGAACCAACTTAAATTGGGCTCGGTATAGTATCACTTTATTAGCGGTCAAAAAATCTATGGTAAGACGTCGCCAGCAAAACACATCACAAAAAAAGCCTTCCGGTGGCTTTGTTCGAATTATTAGTGGTTCATGGAGAGGTAGAAAGCTGCCTGTTCATGATTTAGAAGGCTTACGCCCAACCATTGACCGAGTAAAAGAGACACTCTTTAACTGGGTCGCACAAGATATCCCAAATTCGACCTGCTTAGACGTATTTGCAGGTTCTGGTGGTTTAGGTTTTGAAGCAGCTTCTCGCCAAGCAAAAATGGTGACACTGCTCGAAATGAATCAAAAGGCCGCTAAGCAGCTTTCTGATAATGCTAAAGAGCTCAAAGCAGACAACATCAATGTGGTAAATACTGATGCTATCTCTTTCCTCAAAAAGCCAGGAACACCTTACGATGTGGTATTCCTTGATCCACCATTTCGTAAAGGCTTGCTAGCAGAAACGGTACAGCTACTTGAGAACAATGGTTGGCTTGCGGACGACGCGATTATTTACGTCGAAACAGAGAAAGAACTCAAGCTAGAAGCAATGCCAGAAAACTGGGAACTGCACCGCGATAAGACAACTGGGCAGTCGAGCTACCGACTGTTCAACCGAATCACTGAAGAATAGGAATGATTGAATGAATATCTTGCTTCCATTGGCCAAAGCCGCTATCGCCTTTGTATGGTTTGTGTTGATCGTCAACATTTTCCATCCGTTCCCTGGTAATGCTGCAATTGCGCTTTACATCATGACAGCGTTCTTGTTCTTTATGCACGGCTTGCAGATGCTGATCTTTATCGGTGCCTTCGGCGATAAAATCGAAATGACGCGTTGGGAAAAATGGTCCATTCTGATTTTTGGAATCTTCGCCCTACTCGATATCCGTCGTAAGTACATGATGTAATCGAAAGCTGTTACCAAACAACAGATACCAAAACGCCGCTCAGTTGAGCGGCGTTTTTTTATTGAATAATGATAACGCTACTAAGACATGTAGCCCTTCACACCGTCTAAGAACATTTGAGTCGACAGCATAACAAGTAACAAACCCATCAGGCGCTCGATCGCTTTCAGCCCTCTCTCACCTAATACACGCAAGAAGAAACCATTAAACATCAAAATGAAGAAGGTAGCTCCCCACGCCAGCATTACAGCGGCTGAAAGCTCAAGCATGTTGTCTGGATGCTGGGTTGATAACAGAATTAATGCCGCAATCACTGAGGGACCTGCAATCATTGGGATCGCCATCGGCACAATAAACGGCTCTTCCCCTGCCGCAAGCCCTGTAATGCTGCCTGCGCTCGGGAAAATCATCTTAATCGCGATGATAAATAGAATGATACCGCCAGAGATGCTCAAGGTTTCAGGCTGTACGTGTAGGAAGTTCATGATGCTTTGACCCGCAAACAAGAACAGCAGCAAGATAACCAGTGCGAACATCAGCTCACGAATCAGAACAATACGGCGACGCTTCGGATCAATATGCTTAAGGATAGAGAGCACGATTGGCAGATTGCCAAGCGGGTCCATGATAAGAAACAGCATGGTTGCTGCAGATAAGATTTCCATAAGTTTGTCTCGAAAAGCGAAGGTGCGCGGAGTATAGCAGTCTCAACATTGATTTTCGAACGCAGTCATAAGCTGACTAACTTATGTCATTGCAGCACGTTAACGAGAACAAACAGGTAAGAATAGAAAGAGCGGATACCACAAATGCATCCACTCTCAAATCACTCAAGATTAGTGATTACACACACGCTCGCGATTCGTGCACAACTTGTCATCGACAAGCACGACCTTTTCCATCTTCAGGAAAAACTTCAGCAATCCATCTAAATCCAGGCCGTTCAGCTTACACGTATGAAAACGCGCTTCTACGCCATAAGTTTGAGCGAGCTCTTGCGTCAACTCTTCACGAGTCAGTGGCTTTTCACTCAGTAGGTTTAAAACGTTGTGTGCATGAATTTCGGTAGTCATAACTCTATCTCATGTTTAATGAACTAGACGTAGAGTACCTACTTTCATCTGAGCTGCCTTGATGTAGCTCAGAGTTGAGTTAGCTCTACCCTAAATGGTAAGGGAAGCAACAATGAGAGCGTGTGCCAGAAAGTAGCTGCCCGTCACCCAGAAATAAGCACTTTTGATCGGGCTGCGGTAACAGTTAAGTGCATAAGCCAGTGCCGAGAGCAACAATACGCTACAACCTGCAAATCCAACCGCGTGCGATAACTTAGGGTCAAGCAACCAAACCTCACCAGAAGCCCAAGTTAACTGAATAAGTACAATCCCCATAATCACAACAGGAAAAACAAGTTTATCTAAACGTGGTAGCAGCAAGAAGAAAGCCACAACACAAGCAGCTAAGAGTAAGGCGAACAACCACCAGACCATTTCTCCAGACAACTGCAACCAAAAGGCTTTGCTATAGCAGAGTTGAGCTAGCAGAAAGCAAACAAAATATAGGGGACGTTTTTGAGTGAGGGTGTGAAATACATCTGCGATCGCCGAGATCGCCAGGCCAGCAACGACCCAATACGTATAGTCAGCAACAACAGACTGAGTTAAAGCAATGATCGCTAATAATACAAAGGTAAATACCTTATACGATAAGGCCTGACCGATATGTCCTTGTTTCGTTCCTGCTACTGCTCCGATACCAGATAAGGAAACCGCTAACCAACTCCACATACCACTTGCCCTATTGCTTTAAATCGTCGCCAGTCTAGGCACACGAATATTGATGTAAAGCCTCAGCCCCTCAAAATTGGATCTTGATTACGCTTCCACTAAAAAGAGCATCTTTAGATTGAAGTCGTCACAATTAACGATTCGAGAATGGTGATTCGTTTAAAACTGCAGCAAATCATTATAAAACCCTCTTAAACTTCGCTTAGAGAAGCCAGATCCCGTTTTCACCTAGTTATTCTCTCAAGATTTCCTTATTTGCCACTAAAAAACGCCCATTATCGACTTTAAAAAATATAAAAACGAACATAAAAACCGACTATTAACAGCAACTTACAAACAAAAAACACAGATTAACTGGAAAGTAAAAACGTCATTCCAACCTAGACTTATAAAGTGGGAAAGTTACTTTTAAAATGACGAGTTTTGTCAGTTTTTTTTAAGTTCCATGTAAAAACCACCACAAAAACCAAAGCAAAAACCCTAAAAACCATCAAACCCCCACCCATAAAGCACCAAGCCTTATTAATACAATTTAACAACCATTAACAATATAAATTACACAAAACAACCATTACAAAACAACAACTTAAATCAGTTTAGAACAAACATAAATCACAACGAACAAAATAAGAACACACCAAAAACCACACTTAAACACACCAAAAAAAGCCATATACCAATACTTTTCTACTACTTTTGGGGCTTTCGAAAGTAATTCTTGATCTAAAGCTATAAGTAGTGCTATTCTTTAAAACATAGCGAGAGACAACCAAATTTAGGAGTAGTGTTATGATTTCATCTTCGCAAAGACAAGGACTTGTAATGATCGCGGTAGTTGTTGGTCTAATGACACTACCGATGATGTACTAAGCAAGTTAC
>NZ_JAPPTH010000041.1:0-27208 GCF_027587015.1 Vibrio sp. Makdt | reverse complement strand
TGAAAAAGGGTGGTGGAATGTACAAATATAAAGCCCAATCATTGTAATCGATGATTGGGCTTTACGCGTTCAGTCAATGAAGTGTAACGATTGAACTCGAATCTTGTGGTGCATATTGGACTAACCAGTTTTTGTATATGAAGTAGGATGAGATAGTGGATACATACTCATCGTTCTTCACGGCCCACTCCTGATAGGAGATGTTTAATGAAGTGGTTTTTTTAGCTGCGCAGTATTCCGCTTTTAAAAAGGCAGTGAGGGATTCGAAACTAAAGTCTCGGATCTGGTAATGTTCCAAAAACATAATGATATTTTCATCAAACGTTTCAAATGGATTCGATGAGGTGTTTAGCTCGTGCGTATGATGTAGTTGCATAATATTAACTTAGTCTTCTTATCTTTTTGTTAAACCAGACTAACGTATGGCTATAAACGTTTAGGAAATGTTTAGACTTACATCCCTATACTTTTAATCGGATATATCAACTTGTTTGCAACGTTTGACGTGGTTAGCTTTTTTCTTTGTTCAGTGCCTTATACAAAAGGCTTCACCCATCTTTCATTCAAAATTTGAATGGTTGTGAGTGTTTTATTTGTTTTTGTTATGTGATTATAGCATTCATTATAAAGTCGTTTACTTTACTAATGATATTGAACTTCCGTCCATGTAAAAAAGTATGCAGATGAGTTTGGTTCAAAATGTCAATTAACGGAAAGAATTTGAAGACTTAGTATAAATTTTTGAATAAAGGTAACAATGTAGCGACAGATATGGTTCACCCGGGAATTTTTCTAAGTCGTGTACTTCATTTCCTAACGCCATTTTAAGTGTTTCGTATTATAGCACTCACACGCATTAATATCTGTTAACCAAGCAAGACAGCTTCCATCAAGAAAATAAGGTATAATTTGCACTCATTCTCATAAAAGAGACAGGGCGGATTTTAGTAATCCCAACCATACCTCCGTTTTTCAGTGTGAAGATGAAGCAAACCGATTTCGTTTCATGAAATTAAACCTCGAACCAACTACCGGTTACCCCCCGTTTAATCCATGAACCCTTTTGAATGCTTGGACGATTCATACATCGGGGGGATACGGGCAAAAGGACTTACATAATACTCCCATCCACACAATGAGAGAGGTAATTATGGAACGTTTTAAAGTTGTTGATTCAATTTCTAAGTCGTTAGATCGAGGTGAGACCACGTTCATTATGACTGCTAGCCCAAAGGGTAATGATTATGTGTATTCGGTTGGTCTATCCGTCAGCACGGATAATCAGTTCGAGATCGCCCTCACGGGTTTAAGTCCGGATCAAATGCACTTCTTTGGTAATCATTTTGCTAATCAACTCAAAGAACGTGTAATTGAGTTAGATGAGCCTATCACTTATGTTGAAGAGGTATTCAATGTACCGGTTGCGTTGGTTAAAGTGTCTCAGGACTGTATGCTTGATGGGACGTTCACTATCGCTGAAACCACACTGGGTATGAATGACAAGCAAATTCCGATGTTTCAACTGGTTTTACCCGATCCAAATGGCCGCTTTCCATGGCAAGAGGGCGTTGATGCAAAGTGGAAGTCATATCAAAGTATCTTCTTCGATGTGGCTCAATTTGAAAAATTGTATATCTAAATACTGGCAAAGTCGTGTCACCATGATTCGACTTGTATTTGGCTAAGGATGGACACTATAAATCAATGAACAGGTATGTAATTTCATGTAGTAAACGGGCGGGATCTAAGTATATTCAGACCCGACTGTTTGGTCTGATAAGCCACTTTTAAAAGAGTACTTTTCCAGTTTCCTGTATAAAAACCCGAAAGGGCTGCACAACAACAGGTGAAAGCACTATTGGCTCGAATTTATGGCTTCAGACGTGCTTTATTGATTTGTTCGAACACTCAGTTGTACACGAGTAAAAGTATCATACTAGTGTTTATCTAAATCATAGATCTTCTTGACTCTTCGCTGCTCTGTTGAGTCATAACGCGATAATTCTGACTTCTACCATACTGACTAATAACTCTTTTTTAGTCAGTATGGATGGTTCCTATTTTAACCCAGTTACTTTCTCGGCTTTTACATATCCAGGGGCTGGCAATCCAGTCGATTAAGGTCGATGAGTCTACTCAAACTGTTGACGTTTACTGTCGTCGAGACGGACGATTTAAAGTGACTGACCCAAAATCTAATCAAGCTTGCACCATCAATACTTACGTTTCTCGAACCATTTATGACTTACCGATAAGTGGCCGTTGTTGTCGAATCAATTTTGAGCTTGGGCAAATCCGTATAACCTAAAGATCGTGACGTATTAAAGAGTGTGACTTTGTAGAAAAAGGTGTACGTTATTCCAAAAGATTATGTGAACAAATTAATGGCTTGTGCCGTCACATCCTCGCCAGTGCGATTGCGAGAGACTATGGACCTCGCTGGGAAACGATTAAGAATGTTGACAAGGCGGCGCTTACTCGTTTCGGTGTCCAAAATGTATAAGCAGGTGAAAGGGCTGTGATCTCGGCCAGCTATATTGTTGCCATAAAATTACGGTAAAATATGCTATGGAACATCTATTTAGTTTGAGTTAAGTCCATAATTTAAAATGAAATGTTATTTTTTCAATTAGGGGGGTAGTAAACTCCTTTATTAATCTACAAGCATTGGTTCTTGTAAGAGGTATTTGTAGGTGAAATAAAAGGATTCCATAAATGAAGCGTCTTAGTTTTCTAGCTTTTTGGGCTGTTGTACTGGCAGGTTGTTCTTCGTCAAGTATTGAGCCAAAAACTGAAGTTCAGCCCGTACCTTTCAGTGATGATAATAGCCTTGCATTAAATATTGCTAATCAAACATACTTGAGGCAGCCCTACACTTGGGGACTCGAAACTTACCAAAGCCCACTGAAAGACTTCACTGAGGAAGAAATAAAGGCTATTGAAACTTCTCTAGAAAATAACCGTGGTGATGCTTCGTATGTAGCTTCGGCAATCTCTCTTGCTACGGGTAATTTGATGGGAGCAACAATTCACTTTGCTGGTGGCTCTTTGGAGAAGTTAGTAACATCTGACCATATAGCCTCAAGAGCTGGCTGGATCATAGCTGTTGATTCATCATTGTATAAAGATGGAGTTGCTGCAAATACAGCTGCAAATAAACTTATCGAAGATGCTGTATTAAAAACGTTGAAAGATAAAGGAAATATCCTTACCAATGTAGTTCTTCAGGAAGAAGGCACAGCAACGTTTGGAGGTAAGATTTACGGAAGAACAGGCTACGTTATTGGTGAAGATAAGAAAACCAGTTTTGGGCTTGTTAGTGATGATTACCAAAACAAAAATGGTATGAAGCTTGGTAAGACGAACTTAATTGATGCCGACTCTCAGTATGTAACTATCTGGAACACACCATCTCTCGGTCTTGGTTCAATTTATCTCTTTCATGACAATAAAGTTCAAGGGTATGAGGGGGTAGAGGGCTACGAGCAGTACGTAAAAGACGTTACAGCTAAATTACCAAAAGGGTTTTACTTCTATCTCCCATCTTTTCCACAATCAGGTTATCGCGTTGTCGAAAATATAGAAGACTGGGCTTGTTCAACATGTGGAAAGAAGTTTTCATATCGAATGCTTAACATTCATGTTCCTGCTATATACACACAAGGCAAGAAATATGAGTTTATTAAGCCTCAGATGCAGGATTAAAATTCATTTTCTAATCAAGTAAGCGTCCCTAAACCTTTTTGGGGCGCTCGTACAATCTTCACACCTGGCCAAAATTCTTGTTGAGACAACGGCCAGTGAGCTTCATGAATCGTCATTTAGTTTTGAGCATGTTCTGAGTGAGTCTGCCCACTCCGTGAGTTAAGAATCGAGCGGGTGGGAAGTCATTCCACTGAAAGTGGAATGACAGAAATAGAAAATATCTGTTCGTACCGCTGCCTATTGAAAGCTTGGTTTCTCCTCTATACAAAAGAACCCCATCCTCACCTTAGATCAGGCTTCCAAAAAAGCTTCTGCTTCCTCCCGACTGACCGTGTAATTATGGACATGGAGCGCTTTGTAATGGGTTGGAGTGATAACGTCAAAATGCTTCAGTACCCATTCGGGCATTAAACATTTGATTGAGCGTTTCATGGTATTGATCCCACCACCTTTAGCGCCAAGCTCTTTCATTTTGTTTTCTAGATATTTCCCTTCGGCCACTATTGCCAGAATGCGTTCATCCGATGTATCAAGTGAGTAATGTGGGATTTGAACTAAATGCTGGTGGTCTGAATGACGATTTTCTCTGGGCCGTTGGTTTTGGTTGGGTTGGCTTGATAAGTATCTTTGTAACTCAACTTCAGGTGAAAAGTTGACCATTTCTTTGTGGTGCTCAGTAAGATCCCCATCGATCAGACCACGTGATTCGTATAGGCGTTTTAACTTATCAGCCACTTTCTTGCAGCATTCCGCATCGAACTTGTTCGTTTCATGGTCCGTGAGAGACACTTTGTGCAAAATGGTATGTGCGTCAGCTGTTGTGTCGCTGTCGAAAGATACAGGACGAAGATGCTTCAAACTGAGCTTCTCGGCGTGTGTATCAGGTTCATTTCCTGTTTTCTTATTACTCATAATGACACCCAACCGCATTAAGAATTAAATAAAAATTTGAGATTTTTCAACATACTAATTAATAGTAATTAAGGGTTTTCGTATTGGCAAATCACCAAATAAGATATTGCTGTTTACCGAACTTTGTGTATAGCCATGGTTAATGTAAGGTGTTTTATAAATGGTTATTTTGTATGTTTTTTGTTCTCACATATCAATAGCTCGAACTTTAACTATACATAAGCATATGATTTTTATGGCTAAATTCTTGATTGGGTTTGAATTGCGTCACAATTATTGGCACGGGTTTTTCGATGAAGTCTGTTTACATCTTCTCAACAAATGTGTAATGCACTTCACAGTTTGAATTCCCAGTTAATGATTTTCACTCGGGTGAAGACGCATCCGAGATAAGAAATTTCCCATTTACTTGCCTGTCTTTGTCCGACCCCCATTACCATATTATGTTATCGCAAAAGGGCGACGTTTATTTTTGCCATCCCTCCACCAGCGGCGAACCGACGTTCTTGCACCACCTTGGCAGTAGAGGCGGAGTGTTGGCTGTCTTTCATTGAACAACGAACACTCCAGTTGTCTATCTAAGCTCCATCTCGCTGCCTGAGTTTAACTTCATGGCGGTTTTCGCTAACACCTCGGCCCAGAAATCGGAACTCAGGAGTTTCATCATGCTGAACTTAGGCTTGGTATAGTTCTGTATGTCCGTCACTTGGTACTCATCACGCAGATTTTCACGGATCTCGAAATGCGTTTGAATGTCGTCGGCAAATCCGATTTCAACGGCCTCTGAACCTGTCCAAATGTAGCCAGTGAAGATGTCCGGGTTGTCCGTTTCCAATTTCTCGCCACGACCTTCAATTAACGCCCCTTTGAACTCCTCAAATAATGGCTGGAGGACATGTGATTCTATGTGCTCTGTTGCTTCAGGGTTCTCGGGTAAAAACGGGTCTAGCAAGGCTTTGTTTTTACCCGCTGTGTATGTCCGTCTTTGAACTTGAAGTTGTTGAATCAGTTTGTCGAATCCCCAGGTATCCATTCTGACGCCGACACTGCCGATCAACGAGTTTTTATGGGCATACACTTTGTCTGCCGAGGAGCTGATGTATAAACAAGCCGACGCACACATTTCACCTATCGAAAAATAGACCGGCTTATTGGTGGTTTCTCTCATGGAAATTAACGTCCTATGTAATATCTCGGCCTGCACTGGGCTACCACCCGGTGAGTTCGCTTCAATCAAAATGGCATGAGCCAATGGATCTTTCATGGCTTTTCTTATGCTTTCTGACAGGATAGTTCCATCAGCTGTCGGACTGCCTCTCTCTACAGCTCCCTCCAGTTGTATGAGCGCTATGTGAGGAACCGGCATGTTGAAATAGTGGCTTCGGTATATGGTTTGACCGACCGCGAACAACACACCAAAAACAATGAAACCGACCTTAATACGATTTAGGTTGTGAATAGACCGGTATCGCAGCGTAAACTCTTTGAGGCTTTCTCTCAATGACTTTGGTTCTTGATTCTTTTTTTTAAATATCCGCATGTTATTGATTACCTATGTCTGTTTAAAAGCGTTGGAATTCACGCATGATAGTGGTGGTTAACAGGATGCATAAACCAATGAAAAATAGGGGTAAATATCGCCAGAATTCGCCATCAATGATGGGGACAACAAGGAATACCCACAGTGAAAAGATAATGATGAATATCATGCGAAAGGCCATGGCCGCTATTTTCACGTTGTGCTGTTTAAAGGCGTAGATTCGCTTACGATATTCGTAGTAAGAATCACTCATGAACGCGAAGATAAGCACCCCACCTAAAAGAAGCCATTCCATGAGTACGTTCAGGCGAAGTATGCTGCGATACCACCACATCTTTGTGTTATCAACCAGCCGCTCTGAGATACCTGCGATAAACACCCCGGACCCATTGGTTTTTTTAGGTTTAATATAAAATCTATCAATGACGTTGGAGATGCCCGTATCGACCATCGTCGTCTGGTATTGACCGTTTACACGGTCGAACACTATTTCTGATTGCTCTTCGGTCATTGTCGACTGGACAGTGGACACCTCATCGATGACGTCGGCTCTAAATTGCTCTGCTGACATACCAAACCAGCAATACAACAAAGAGAAGAACCAGATCATAAACCCTAACCTTACCCACGGGTTTAGTATTGTGACACCATCACCGAGTAAGGCTTTGTTACCTTCGTCGATAAAAGATTGGGTATCATGCGCCATGAGCAGCCTCCAATATCTTTTCAGGTTTGAGTAACAGGTCTAACAAATTCACCGAGCGAGGATCTTCGAAGGCGTAGGGAGCGATACCCATTGTATTGAGTTCAGGACGACCGAAGAGTTGAGGGAGCAGTAACAGGCTCAGTTGGCGACAATGTTTCTCGCTCTCTGAGGTTAGTTTTCTGTCAATGACTTCCATGCAACATACGCGGCTGGACGTAGCAAAGTCTGAAAATGAACAGCGAATCGGGTCCCAGATTAGGTCGCAGCCTGACTTTGTGTCTTCTGACGTGACCATGACTTTGAACAGTTCGGAGGTTCGGTCAAACACTTTCACAAAGATGTGCTTGAAGGCGACTTCTTTACCGTGCTTCTCATAATGCTCATCCCATGTGTCGGCCATCTCTCGCAATACCACATCAAGTAAGAGTTGTTCTTCTCCTTCATTGAAAGAAGCTGGCACAACGTCACCGAATAACCTCACTACTCGCATTTGAACCTCACCAAGAGACGGCCAAATAAACGCTTGATAATTCAATCGCTCGCTCAACTCTTTATCGATCGTTCGATTCAGATAAACGCTGGCAGTAATTTTTTTGAATTTGGTCGATACTTTCATAATCTTTCCTTAACGTGGCTCTACAGGCAGGCGGAGTAGGGTTTTATTTCCATTTGAGAAGCTGCATATAGCTTGCAAGTTGGGTAAGGCCGATACCATGAACGGTGGAAATAAACTGCGCTCTTCTGATGACTCACGTACACCAGAACCTGAATTGAATGAAGAGACGGAGTCTTGTGATGAGGCGCTGTTTGAAATCATCTTTTGATGCTTTCTTAGATCGGCAGCCCCCATCTTTTCTGATACATATTCACGAGTTACTTTGCCTTCACATCGCATGGCGATGGTATTGGCACACAGCTCGGTTATCCTATCGGCGGTCGCTTGCGAGGTTTTTTCTACGATGTCGGGCATGGACTGGGTACTTAAGTACAGTTCGTATTTGGATTGTCGACCGACGGCGAGTAAATTTAGTATTGGATCATTAAGCGCGTTATGGGCTTCATCAACCATAAAGCAAACCTCTGGCTCTTCTCCTGTACCAAAGTTATAACGTTCAGCTGACGATGCCGCTGCAGCTGCCGACACAAGCTTCGATAAGGTGCCTGAAATCACTGGGTCTGTTAAACCGTCTGTGGCGCAGTACAGCACTCCACCTGTGTTTGATAACTCGCGTAAATTGACGACGTTCGGTTGGTTGTCCGATAAATTATTTAAATCAGGGGACAACAATGTATCTAGAGGCGCCGAGCAAAGTTGTTCCAGAATTGCATTCAATGAGCCAGTTTTGGTGCTCACTTCAGATGATTTTTTATGGAAGGCGTCAATGATCCCTGAAAGTTGAGAGCAAGGTTTGTCTTTGGCCATGACATCGGAATAATACATGATCATGTTTTCAAGCCAGTCTTGCGATCCCATGGCCTTGATGCGACCGTTCATTTGGGCTTTCCAGTCCACACCTATTTCTTGACTGAAGTACGTTTCACACGTTTTCTCTACGACACGAACTAGACCTTCACGCAGGTAGTAATGAAGGGTACGAAGTGTGAGTCGTTCACCGATGTATTCCGCTGCCTGAGTAATTTGGTTTACACGTTCCCAACAGAATTGTTTAAAGACTTCCCCAGAAGAGCCGCCCGTTGGAATACATTCAACGACACGGGTTGCCAGTTCCGATGTTCGGTTATAGTTGGCTAGGCAATCAACAACGACAGACTCAGATGGCCGTGCGGGGGCAAAATAGTAGAACTGGTCCCCTTTACCTTGACGCTCCATCTCTGCTTTCAACCCATTTCGCATTTCCGGCGTATTTTTGGGGTCGATGACGATGAGCAAGCATTTTCGCTTTGACCATAGTTTGTTTAATGCGATTAACTTCAACAATGTTGTTTTGCCTGAGCCTGGAACGCCGTAGATGATTGTGTGTGCGCGGCCTACATCATAATGCACAGTCACATCTTTCTCGTTGCCCAAGGCCATGAGGAATGGCTCCCCACCTAATGCTTCGTTCAGATCAGGGTTATAGGGGATAAACTTCCTTAAATATAAAGGCACTTTTTGGTCGCGGCGTGCAGAAGGGAGGGCATTGATTTTATACATATTGATGGCGTGCTCAGGCCCCCAATTAAAGCCGGTCCCTAAGTACATACGGTCTTTGTATTTCTCTGCCTTCTTTCGAGTGTCTTCCAAAGACTCTATATCCAGTTTGTTTGAACACAATCGAGCCTGCATCTTTAGAATTGGCCATGCTTCAGAAGATCGTTTGGCGGCCATGACAAAGCTGGTGGCCATACCTAACCCTGTCAGCATCACCGTATCGGGAGCCGGTGTCTCAGTGAATAGGTTGTACAATGCTTGATATCCACCAGCGACACTGAAAAAAGCACCCGAAGCCAGCCATGCGCGAGCTTGTTGTATCTCAAACACTTCACGGAAGTAGTCTTGAATATCGTCATACAGCGGTTTTGTCTTTGACTTAAACATCAGAAGCGACTCCATTAGCAATTAAGTTCAATTCTTTGGCGAGGTTTGAATCTAAAATTAACTTCTCTTGCTCGCTGTTAATGGTGAGCTTTCCTGCAAAGAAATCGAGGTTATCCATACGCTCTGGCCTACCATAGTCATTGAAATTTTTAATTTGATCTAAGAACAGTTTTTCGCCCACACCGAACAGTTCTGCGAAGGCTTTGACGCAACTGCTGTCCAACTTGATGTGCTCTGTCGCGTCAATACCCAATATTTTCCCTGGCTCTATGTCATCTCCGAAGCGGTCAAAAAAGGCCGTCGTATTCATTTCCATGTTGGTCATCTCTACAAGACAAAGAACCCACGTTTTGTGCGCGTAGATTGCATTTCTTGAGCTGTAGCTGACAATGGAGTCACCATCGGTCTTACCATTGGATAGCGCCCATGCCATCACATAACATAGGGTTCTTAGGTCTTTATCAGACACATTTTTTAAAGCGGAAGCTCTTTGCGGTGCTTTTTGTGTTTGGGACTTACGCCCTTTAGCTGCGGAGGCTAGAGGTTTGGACGACGGTGCCTGAACCGGTTTGTCGTCAGCTGCGTTGATGTTCATGCCATCCCATACACTAGGTGCAGAATTGTTTTCTTCCACTGACTGATTTGTTTCATTTTCGAACACGATTGTTGGCCCACTTGTCTTTGACGGTGAGTTTGCATTTGTGGTGTTCGCCTTAGTCGCTGCTTTTTTCGTCGCTGGCTTTTTCGTTGCTTGAGGTTTGGGTGCTGGTTTCTGTGCAGGAACGTTTTTCTGAGCAGGTGTCGCTGTTGCTGGCTTCCCATAGTTGCTCGTATTGG
The DNA here is from genome assembly GCF_027587015.1 of Vibrio sp. Makdt. NCBI lineage: Bacteria > Pseudomonadati > Pseudomonadota > Gammaproteobacteria > Vibrionales > Vibrionaceae > Vibrio > Vibrio sp. Makdt. The sequence goes on along the minus strand of NZ_JAPPTH010000041.1, from coordinate 16,969 downwards.
CCGGTGCTGGTGCATTGATCTGCTGCGGGGTCGTTGTCGGTGATTGATTTTCGGCAGCTTGCATGAGTTCTTCAGGTGGTTTTGGTAGCCCCGGCAAATTCAACGAACGAGCTTTATTACGATTTACTTGGGAGCCTTGTTCTGGGTCCAAGTTATAAAGGGTCTGAAATGGGTTATCTTTTGGCTCGGTATAATCCAAGCTGCCTTTGGCGTCGATTGTTAAGCGTTCACCCATGCTAGAAAATTCGATGTAACAGTCTTTAAGGTTAGGTGGGCGTAATTCACCTTCGAAGACCAAATCTGGATAACTGATACGAACGATATCCACTTGTCGCATCTTCCCTTGCTTCGCTGTAAATGTGAGCCTCACAAAGTCTGACTCTTCATGCATCGGCTCCACAATACCTAGCTCTTCCATCTCTTGAACCACGATACCAATGTTGGATTCAATTCTGGCTAGGTGACCCGAGATGCTAGAATTAGCGTTCATGTGGTTGATGATGTCTTGCACGCCATTTCGGTAATCGAGGTATACCTCCCCATCAATGACATACATGCGAGCACCGATTTCATTGACTTTGTTCCAACGGTTTTTTCGTAAATCTCGGATGGCCGAGATAATGCCGTGACTCTTACCGGCTTTACGCTGTCCGATGAGTTTGTGGAATTGGGTTCTACGATCTCGTTCGGCACTGAGCGCATCGGCACGGCGCAATGGTTTCTCGATATACCCTTCCTTACGGGCATAGTTCTGCAGCGCGTCAATGATTGGGCCTGAAAGGTTATCGTTAGATTGATATAACCAGCGCTTTGCTGTGTCACTAAGTACTATGTCTAATAACAGCACTGACAGCTTCTCATGGTAATGGTTAGCACGGCGTGGATTCCAGCTAACGGTGTAGCGGTCAATACCGTATCTTTTACTGAATTCGTAAATGGTTTCAATTTGTGGGTTCCAAGTGGTATCCAGCTCTTTCCCCGAAATCCTCATGTCAGAAATGACTTTCCCTGCATCATGCAACAAACCTGTCAACCATGCGGCAAAGCGCCATCGCGGTTCTCGTAGCATCTCCTCATCTTGGAATCCGATAGCCAAAGGTCGAGAGCCCTTCGACATTCTTAAGGTCATTAAGGCAACATCTAATGAATGACGAAGTAGGCCGCCAACTTCATTGTGATGATGGTACTCACTAGCAGGCAGTAGGTGGAAAAATGAAATCACAGAACGGATCGCATGCATGTACGTGTTCATAAAGCATGGAGTCAGGCTTTTATCTGTACCTTCGAGCATGCCTACGGCAAGGAAGGTTTCCTTAATAATGCCTCTATAAGCGAATAAAATGTCCCCCTCCGTTAAGACAGGGACACCATCTGGCGTCGGCGGGTATTTGATCATGTTTGCGACTTCTTTCTGCAAGCGAGTGATCTCCTGCTGCTGCTTCAAAATAGTTTCACTGGCGAACTCCTCATGTAGCTCACCAGTTTTCAAGCGCAATTTCTCTTTTACGATAATTGCACTTTGAGTTAATTTTGATCTGACGCCATCAAACATTCGCATTAAGCTGATTCCTGTAGTGACTCATCGGATTTTTGAGTTATTACGGCTTGAATTTCTTCCGCACTCAGTGGGTCTTCGTCTTCGCCTAATATCTCAGCGCCACCAGCATGAATATCCACCGGTTCTGCTTCTTGCTCAGTTTCAGCTTCATTCAATGGAGCCGACACGTTATCTGGCTGCTCATCGGTGACCTCTTCAACCACCTCTACTGGTTTCAACTTTTGATTGATTTGCTGATTAACGCGTTGGTGTGTTGTGCCACGTCCAGTGTCTAGCGAGCGAAGTTGGTTGGTAATACGGAACACGTCGTTAGAGAAGCGCGACATCGTAGAAGCGAGTTTGATTTTCGCGTACTTGTAACGTTCTTCGTCGACATCGCCTACCATCCAAAGTACTTCCATGACCGCCATCGAGTTGTCGAACTTTCGAATGACCTGCAACACGCGTTGGAAGACAGGGTGGGTCACATCGATGACAACTTTGTGGTTATCTGGTACTTCGATTTCAGGAAAAGGTACATTGCGATTTTGTTTGCGGTATTTACGCTTCACTGCATCAGCCTGTCTTGCAAACTCACTTTGACCTTCTTCCAAATGTTCAAAGTTGGTTTCAAAGATAGACACTACCGCATCACGGTTTTCATCGTTGTCTTCGGTGGACTCGTACAGCGTCGCAATTCGTTGTGTTGCGCCAACCAATTGACCGCCTTTTTGACCTAAGTAGCGGTACATTGTCTCGCTTCGACACACGATTGAAACGGGGATGTGGCGTCGCATTTGCTTAAATTCAGCCATGGTGATTCTCCTTAGAGATTGATGAGTTCTGGGTAATGGTCAGCGATGACCTTTTCTAGCTCGCCTATTTTTCGGTTGTATTCCCTGCTTAGTGGGAGCCCTCTATCTGCAATGAAAATGCTGAGTAATACGCGTCGTTCCTCTCGAAGCGTTTTATAGCGCTCCCTTAATCCGAGGTAACGTCGTGTGGGTGGACTGATAATTTGCTTAAATGTTAGGAACAGCTTTAATTCCCAATCCCTCATGTATTTTTTACATTGTGATTTGGAAAAAGGGTGGGTCAGCACTTTGTAGGGAATTTTGTTCTCTGACTTGTTCTCGTACTTCGTCGCGAACTTAGGAATTTCATAGTATTTCTCTGAATTCGGAATCTTCTTATCGGGATCAAAGTGATACGCCTTCTTTTTTGTTGTTTTGTTTAAGCGGCTCATGTCACGCATTCGAAGTTCAAAACACATCACCATCTCCCAACCGTCTCTGTCTTTGGTGTAATACTTAGTCCCAATCAGTACATGGCCTGTATTGGCGAACGTGCTTCTACGATGGTAAGAATTGTCTTTGATAATTTTATGGTTCTGTTCGAGCTGAGGTTTTCGGTAATACTTGTCAGCTAAGTCTTCCATTTCGGCTATAAGTTCACCGGCTTCGGCATAGACCGCCTTCAGTTCCATTGCATTACGTTTTAGGTTCTTGGTGATCAAACCCAATTTTAAATCTGCATGGATATCGTCTTTTTTAACCTGAACATCAGCCTCAATGTCCTCAGTAAGAACATCAAGTTCGTCTGTTTGAACGTCAAGGACATCCGTCTGTTCATGCATAAACCCTGTCTCCTTCCCAAATGGGGTATTGGTTGATACTGCATGAATTAAATCGACGTTTTTTCAAATAAGGGACGAATTTTCGCTAATAGATTTCAGAATTGCTTTCCGAATAGGGCCGGTCTGCGGGTGTTTACTTTGGTATGAACAATGGTTCAATCATGAATGTCGTAGCCACGAATTTGAATTTGTTTAGCCTAACGCTTTGTCTCGCTACGACAGGGAAGGGGGATTAGTCAAACCAGCGTTCGTGGAATTCAGCTGGTGACTAACGATTCGAGCTCGTGCAGTCGCTCAACTCAATTTCTCTGAATGACATTGGAACTAATGACTTTCCACCAGCTCCTCAGCTGGGGACCGGCGGATGACCAGCTCCCAGAATTTTTTCCGGCGCAGATGTCGATTCCCATGTCTTGCACTGACACGGGATGATGTGTCCCGGCACCAGCGCCGGTTTTTTCCCCCGAGAACCTGCTGGTCACGAGTATCATCTGGGCCTCGCTGGTATGAAAATCATCAAACTCAATGTCATTGCCTGACACTGAATGCAATAAAACCTGGCACCAGCTCCTCGGCTGGCCAGCGCCCTGGAGTTCGCTCCGGCGTAGATTTCGAATCCCACACCTTTGAATGACATTTCAGTTGCGAGCCAGCCACCAGCGCTCAGTTTTCTGCTGGTCATCAGGACCTCGACGTTATCTACCTCTTGGACAGGCACTGGGAGATGAACATTTCTGGGCCGAATGTACTCTTAGGCTTTTTAATCAGGCAATGACTAGCAATGCTGTCCGTGGCTTAAGAATTGTCTGTATGTATTCAGTAAGCTCAAATAGAAATTAATGGTCGGTAAGTAAACTTCCATCTTAAGCACAACCCCAACATCTTAGCCTGACTGTCGGTATTATGATCAGGCAAGAGCGTCGGTTTATCACCCGAGAACCTGCTGGTAACCGGGCGATGCTGGTAGCAAAAACTGAAACTCAATGTCATTGCCTGACACGGGATGCAGTAAACCCGGCACCAGCTCCTCGGCTGGGACCCCGGCGGCTGGCCAGTCCCCAGGTGCTCGCTCCGGCGTGGGTAACGATTCCCATGTCTTGCACTGACACGGGATGATGTGACGCGGCACCAGCGTTGGTTTATCACCCGAGTGCCTGCTGGTCACCAGGCGACGCTGGTATCAGATATCTAAGTTCAAAGTCTGTGCCTGACACTGAATGCAGTAAACCCGGCACCAGCTCCTCGGCTGGGACCCCGGCGGCTGGCCAGTCCCCCTTGTATTCGTTCCGGCGCAGATATCAGTTCCCATGTCTCGCACTGGCACTGGGAGATGAACACTCATAGGATTTGGTGAACGAACGGACCTTTTGCTCGGGCAGTGCGGCGCAAATTAGCTTAGGGCCTAAAACAGTCGGGCTATTCAAACTAATCAAAATCAACACGAATGACTTAAAGCTCGACCAAATCTCAAGCCTATTGAATCAACTCGGTACTACGGATTGTTAATACCAAGCTCAATATCTATGACCGACACGGGATGTTATGACCCAGTACCAGCGCATCGGCTGGGAACTGGCTGATGAGAACCGGCGGCTGGCCAGTACCCAGGTGCTCGCTCCAGCGTAAGTATCATTTCCCCATGTCTCGCACTGACACTGAATGTTATGACCCGGCACCAGCTCATCGGCTGGGAACTGGCTGGTGAGAACCGGCGGCTGGCCAGTACCCAGGCGCTCGCTCCGGCGTAAGTATCATTTCCCCATGTCTCGCACTGACACGGGATGGCATGACGCGGCACCAGCGCCGGTCTTTCACCCGAGAATCCGCTGGTCATCGTGAGCTGAAAATCCGTCAATGAAAATTGGCTTGAACACCATTTTCTTGATTGTTTAGTAATTAATTCATATTCATTGTCATCCCGTGAAATTGAACCGTCTCGGGCAACGACTCAGTCTTGGGTAGTACCGATCGGCTTGAGATGATTTTGGGATATTTATATTTATTTTTTTGTTTTTAAGAAGGGCTGTACCGCTCAGGATTCGATTTCAATGTCTTGGTTAGACTCTTTACGGTTAGCCAAGTGGTCATTGATTCACTCTCGGGCTGGGTCGAATCATATTCATGGGATGTCACGGTCGATGAAAGATGCTCGGGCAAGGTCGATTTCGTTTCTTAGGGTGTCACGGTCAATGATTGATGCTCGGGCAGGATCGATTCCGATTCTTAGGGTGTCAAGGTCAATGATTGATGCTCGGGCAAGGTCGATTTCGTTTCTTAGGGTGTCACGGTCAATGATTGATGCTCGGGCAGGGTCGATTCCGATTCTTAGGGTGTCACGGTCAATGATTGATGCTCGGGCAGGGTCGGATTCTGATTCTTAGGGTGTCACGGTCAATGATTAACTCTCGGGCAGGATCTTTTCTAAATTGCCATGCGCCAGCGACCTCTCCCTTGGCGGGAGCTTTTTTTAGCTCCCCCTTTATAATACTACTATACGGAGGGTGGTACACCACCACTGATATATGACTAAAGGCCGCATTTTTGCGTGAATTTTCCTTGTCACCAGTCACTTTTTCGTCTTTTTGATACCACCCCATGTATATGTAGGAGATATGACCACCACACTCATAAAATCCTTATTTTCAAATTCCCTACATATATTGAGGGGGGTGTCAGACATCCAGTTTATTAGCAGGTGCAAATGTTTTCGGTGGTTCAATTTTAATCGAATTTTGATACCACCATTGATATATGTAGGGACAGTGATGCCAAATTCTGAAACGAACTATCGTTTCATGGTGGTTGATTAGCAGTGAAGATCAGAACTAGATTACTTTCGTTAAGGCGCGTCATTGAAAATAAGGATTATCAGTACCGCTCAAAATGTGTATGTCGGTTGATGGACGTTCTTTTGAGTAACGATTTTCGATTTCTGGCTAATTGCTTTCAAGAACGCGCAAATTTTCCCATACAATTCCCAATCCCACCAAAATAGAAACGATGTTATGCAATTTTTGTCAATTGTTTCTACAAATGTCATTCCTTAACCGATTTATTACGGTGTTTATCAATATTTCCCAAGTATCTCGATTTACCTCATACGCAATACAATTTTATTCGATTCATGCACGATATTTTTCAACAACTAACAATAAACATTAAAAATACCCTCACTAATTGCTAAACCATCATCAATTTTTGTGTATCACTAGGTTTGACATCAAGACAAATGATCGGAGTGATTGATTATGAACAAACAACTGGAAGTTGCAGCGATAGATGTAGGATTTGGAACCACCTGCGTTGCATCTGAAATAACAGGCGATCACTGTTATTACCATTGCTTCCCATCAAGAGCTGTAAAGGTGAATCCTACAGAGCTGAAGCGACTGGAATCGTTTGGCACAACTCAGCGAAATACGGTTTTAGTCAACATTGACGGAAGTAGTTATGAAGTGGGGCCGGGAGTTTTGTCAAAAGCAGCTGACGCCAACGAAAGACTTCTTAATAAACGTTATATCTCAAGTCCGGCTTACAAGGCGCTGTTTATCGGTGGCTTAAGTCTATTAAAAACGGATTGCATTGACTTGCTGGTGGCTGGTCTTCCATTAAACCAGCTGGATCGTAAAGATGAACTACTCAATTTTATGATTGGTGAACATCATGTGGATGGGCGAGTGATCCGAGTAAAACAGGCACATGTCTTGCCGCAGCCACTTGGCGCACTTACTTATCATGCAAAGTCTGAAGCAATGAAAATGAACTGCGGGATTATGGAGGCGCTTGGGAACCGTGCGAGAGTAACTGTTGATCCAGGTTATGGAACAACCGACTTCTTGACTTCTACGGGGCTTACAATCGACGAAGAACGTACAAAGGCATTCGAACTAGGTCAGGGGAAAATTCTCAGAAGCCTGAGCACCTACCTGTCTGAGGTTTTGGGTACGTCCATCAGCACAGAGTTGGTAGACAAAGCATTCAACACGAAAAAGCTCGAAATATTTGCCGAAACGTATGACTTCCCTGTCTCTAATGGTGTCTTTGACTGCTTGCCGCTGATTGACAGTTTGTGCAATGAAGCAGTCGATTTACTTACTAACATGCTTGGTGAAGCATCAGACATACAAGAGTTTATTGTGTCTGGTGGTCCAGCTCCAGATTTCGCGAGAGCACTAGAACGTGCATTTCCGAGACATACTGTGAAGTTAGTCGAGAAACATGAAGTTGCTGTATGCCTTGGTTTTGCTGAGTTAGCTAGACAAATCGCGGGTGTTAATTCAAACAAGGTTGCGTAGCTTATGAGTAATAGTATCGATGTTAACCTGTCGACTTGGGTGGAAAGGGGAGCTATCGAGGTCCCCGATAGTCCTAAGTTTAAGCGCATCATGTTGCGGCGAATACTAAACAAAGGCGCAGTGATTAAGCGATTGCACGAGTCGAACTGGGAAAAGATATCATCACAAGTTGAGCTGACAATGCCGTTCAACGGCGAGAAGGTTAATGAGCGATTTAGAATATCTAAACGTGATTTCCCAGTTTTGTTGAGCGAATTGAATCATTGTGAAAACCGAAGTTGGTTACTACCGATTCTTTTTCAATTGGGGCTGTTATATCACCAATCCGGTGAAGCAATTATTAATCGATTTTTGGGTAACGTGAACACCAACAACGAACACGGTTCTTCACAGAACTCTCCACAGATACCTGAAGCTAAATCACCACAGACAGACCCTGCAGATTTGGTATCTACGGAACTGGTTGATAACTTGACTTCAAGCGGATTAATTAGTTGATTTTTTTGCGAAGCGCATTTTTCAATAAGTCAAGACTTAATATTGAGAACGTGTATGTTTTTTTTCAATCATTGTTGAGATTTTATACATCTATGCAATAATCCAAAAGGTCAGTAAAACAAATTGCGTATTATGGAATTCGTAATTTTGTATAAATGAACACAACGTCAATACTGTAAACGCAACCTAACAACGCTCGTGGTGAGCTTAGTAAGGTGTTTGAAAGGTCAATGTTGGGATCGCTCAAACCGCGTAAAAGCATGGAAGATTTACTTATGAAACGTCTAGGCTACATGGCAGCCGTGCGTGCAATTTCCGCTCGCATATTGTTAGCTGCACACCAATCTGTTTTAACTAACAGAGAATGCTCCGCTCAAATTAACTTTCTGACTAACATCGACGTAGATCGATTTATAAGCATCGAGCCCGATACTCTAGAGAAGTTTGTAGAAACGCAGCATCATATCTTTACCCTTGCCCCATTACGTTCTGGCTGCACTAACCAAACAGGTTTATCGGTTCTCAACACCGCAATTGAAACAGGCCAGTTTGAAAACTATCGAACACGATTGAACGCTTATCTCAATGTCACTTCTGAATCTACACCTTCTACTGATGAGGTGAGTTTTCAGTGCCAATCTCTAATTCTCGCGATGCACAACCTCGCTCAAACAGATCCGCATTCTGCCATGATTGAGCTAATGGCAACTCAACAAGAAATCATTAAGTTTGCTAGTTTTGAGTTGTTTCAGATTGTCAGGTTCACATCTTCCGGTATCAATCCTTTCGTATTTCACGATGGTACTGAAACTGAGATGTTGAATGCCTTAGAGACTCATGAATTTCAAAGTCACAATGTCGGCGTAGAGCGCATTCGTATGCGTACCTTGACCGATATGATCTAAATTCAGTCTGTTCACAATTTGAAAGGATAGTCATATGTCCGAGATACAATTATCCACAGCGTCTCAAATGGCGCTGAAATTGGAGACGCGAGCACTCGATCTTGTACGCTTTGGTGCAAACGCAGCCACAATTAAAGACCTTTTAGGTTCAGTGCCTAAGTCTGCTCAACATGAGCTTGGCCGAATGCAGACAGACTTTAAAAAATCAAGAATGGGTAAAGATGCGAGCTTTCTTCATCAAGTACCGGAAGCGTTTTCCATCTCGAATAAGCTTTGGGCTTATTATTCAATCCTGTCCAATGACCCATCAGTTAAATTGCCGCTTCAAGACAATATCGACAAGATGCTTGATGCTTATGCAAGAGTATTTGATGAATCGAGTGAAGACATACGTGCTTACGTGAATTTTAATCGATTTGTTCAACTCCTTCATCGTATCGGTGACGGTACAATTCACATTTTCAAATGTCAGTGTGGGACAAAATATATTGGCCACACTGAAAGACCTGGTACTGGTTGTGCTCATTGTCGTGCAGAAAGAGCGAGAAATCGTCGTAAAGCCAAAGCCGCTGAGGTATAGATTATGAAATCGAACTATCTAGGCTTTTCGATGTTATGCTCCCTTGCATTTGCAGCTACCGCGACGGCAGATGCAAATTTCGTCAATGATAAAAGTGCCGCTCAAGGTTGGCACTTTTATGGGGAGCCTGAACCAGAGGAACCCAAAAAGCCCGAGCTTCCACCAATCCCTATAGCCCCTCCAAGTGCAGCAAAATCTGGGCCTGAACCTATGTCGACGAAATGGATACGAGCGCACTTTATGGAGTTTGTTGGTGAAGCAATTGATGACCCTAGTCCGGAGAACATCCAACGAGCCCGATACATGCAACGTGTGATTATGGACAAGGCGACTTCGTTTAGGGAAGCGTGGATGCAAGATGTCATCAACAACCCTCTTCTTGATGAAACACAAGCAAGGCCAACATCGAGTTTTGCTCTTAATGCTAAGAATGAAGCTAAGAATCGTGCAGAACAGGAAGTGGTTCAAGAAGTAGCAAAACAAGCAGGGTTATGGTTCTTTTTTGAGAGCACTTGTGATTACTGTAAACGCCAAGCACCCATTGTCCAACGCCTCATGAGCAAATATGGCTTTAATGTAAATGCGATCAGCATCGATTTAGCGCCAATGGAAAATGGTATGTTTCCTGAGTATCAACCGGATACCAAGCAGAAGTATAAAGAGCTAGGCGTTCAAAGAGTGCCTGCTTTGTTTTTAGTTGGTAATTCCGGTGAGTTTGTAGCGCCCATTTCACAAGGTATTGTGACTGAAAGTGAAATCATAAGATTGGTTCTTATTCAGGCAAAGACGGCCAATGTGATTTCAGAAGAACAATTTAACGACGCGTCAGCAGTTGAGTCCCTACAGCAAATTACACGATTTGAAGATATTGATGAAGAAAGAGCCTTAACAGACGCAAACTATCTAGTTGAAATCTTAGAATCGAACCTCAAAGCACAGCAAGGTTACTAGCTTTATCACGGTTAATTGGAGCCTGTTCATTAGTTAATGAGCAGGCTTTTTTATATCAGTTTCACGTTAATTACCGAAAAAAGGCTCCTTATTTGAATTTTTTGTACTGGCGTTAAGTAACACTAATCCTAGTTCTCTATCAGGATATGGTCATGAAGCTTATACCAGTGGTTCTACTGACATTCAGTACATTAGCGATGGCTAACAAGTCACAAAAGCCCGTGATTACGTCATCAAACACTACCAACTCCCATCAATCGACGACTCTACAAATAGTAGAAATGCCCGATTACGAGCGGCTATTTGGCGCTATTACGTCGAATAAAGGCGACGTCAACGCGTTGAAAGTCAGCCTACTAAATTTCTATTCAAGCTTGCTCCCAGTTTTGCGTTATGAAGCTCTCGTACTTGAGGTGCCTGAAGCTTTGACCGCTTATAGCTCTGCAGAGTCAGCAAGCTACGAACTCGCCAAGCTTCACCTTATTGACCCTGAAACTATAGAACCAAGTGAATATCAGTTTTATGAGCGAGTAGTGGTTGAAGATAGCTACGAAATTGCGAAGGAGTTGGTTCTCAATGTGTTGCCGTTTATCCCTTCCTCTGAATCAGCTCAACAGAAAAGTTTGACAAATAATGTCAATGCACAAGCGCAGGAGGCAATCAATTATGAAACGTATTAGGTCTTTTATCGTTGCCGCCTCGCTGACATGCTCTATGAATGTGTTGGCAAACCCAATGCAAGACGTCTTCAATGGGTACTCGACAGGTCATGGCATTGTCGACTACGAAACCAGTAATAAAAACGCCATCGCACTCGGTTCTTTTTCATACCGTGTTAAGAGTCATGATCCAAATATCGTGAACTTTCAAGTTCCGTCGATGAAAGCCGGATGTAACGGAATCGACCTTAATCTGGGTTCATTTTCAATGATCAAAGATTTAACAGGGATGCTCCAAAACTCAATGAGACAAATTGCAGCGGGTAGTGCGTCGTATGCCTTCAACCTAGCTTTAGATGCTCTGTGTCCGACGTGTGCTGCAAACATCAAAGCCTTGAAAAAAGCGATGGATGAATGGAACAAATTTTTCAAGAACTCATGTGAAGCGGGTCAGGCATTAATGGCCAACGCGGTCGGCCCATATGAACAATCAATCCGAGATGCTTTAGCAATCGGTCAAGCCGCAAACTCAACTGGTGTTGCGACAGATTCAGCTGATTGGTTTCAAAACATAGCCCCAGGCACTTCATTGCTTGAGCTCTCCCAAAAAGTTCAGAATGGTCAGGAATTACTGACAGGTAACCTACTAATTAACGGCATGAGAACATCAAAAATGAATGTTGGTGCCTCTGACTTCTTCCCTAGATTTTCGGAAACCGTCATGTCACTAGTTGGGACCGAGATCCGAGATGTTGCTGATAACACTGACCCTGACCGCCAAGGTGTCGAAACCTCTTCAATTGCGACAACTCCGGTTCCTGCGACATTGACTCTGCTAGATATCGCTTTTGGTGGCTTTGATACTCAAGAACAAGTGCCAAGGCTCAAGTGTAATGACGGTAACCCAGATACTGTGGCCAGCTCTAAATGTCTTGATGTTACTCAGGAAACGATTGATTGGAGGCCGTTGAACAAACAGTTCTTAGAAGCGTTGGACGGAACGACAGACGGGACCGCAGGCGTATTAGAGGTCTATCGAACAGGTGCTCGCGGTGCGAATGATTTTGGTCCTACTCAAAAAGCAGTGATACAGGGTGGCGGTATGGATGTATATGGCTACATAGCTTTACTCGCGACCAAATACAGAAAAAGTTCAGAGGTCCAAGGTTACTACGAGGCAATTGCTAATGAATACGCGTACAACTTTGCGATGCAATTTTTCACATCTGCTCGTGCGTATTTGGATGCGGTTGCAATCGCGGCTAAAGCCGACAGCGATGCTAATGCCCAAGCCTACATAAAAGAAGCAAGAGAAATGTTGAACATACAGATGGACATTGTGGACCGCCACTATGAACAACAAGACTCTAAGAACCGTTTGCATATGTTAGTCGAGAAGAGTATGGAGAACTAAGTCATGGAATTTCTGATATATACCATTGGTAATTTTGATTGGGCTAGACAAGTTTTCCTTGGCTTGTCGATGGCTTTCGATCCATCAACAGGTGATTTTGGACAGCCTAACTACTTGTTCGGTCTTGGATTAGTTCTTTCCTTCTTCGTTGCAGCCTTCAAACAATTCTTTGAAAAGGGTCAGATTGGTGGTGAATTTTTAGGAACAGTGTGCAAGGGCTATCTTATCTGGATGCTGTGTTTCTACCCGAGGGTCGACATTGTTGTCGAACATGCTGGTACGGGTGATTCAGCGTATTTTACTGACATTCCTGTTGGTTTAGCGATAGGTGGGGCTGTAACGACTCAAGTACCTATCGCGTTTATCGATATCTTGAGTGACATCTTTGTGATGCCTCAGAACTCAGGCACACACTTAGACGCACTTAGAACGCTGGTGGCCATTGAAGGGTCTGTAAATAGTCCGAATATTCGTACTATTGGACATGCAGATAGTGATTTCATACGAAGCATAGACAGTTACATGAATGGCTGTTTGTTCAAAGACATGGAAGTTGGTGGAGCCTATCAAGAGGCGAAGGTTGGCAATGTATTGACGAATGTCGATGCTTGGGCCGCGATGGAGGTGAGCTCAACGATTTGGTACATCGACATGTACCTTGAAGGTCAACCGTCGTTCATGTCGTGTAAAGACGCTTACACTGCACTGAGCGCGTACATTGATAATGACCAATCGAAATTAGCAGACGGACTCGATGAGTTAAATGAAGCGAAAGGCATTTCAGCGACACAAGTAAGCTCGGCACTTCAGCAGTTGGGCTCTGCATCAATGGACAGCTACACATTTCAGATGAATAACTTCCTTGATTATCACGTCAAAAAGAATGCTATGGGGTTAGATGCTAGTCATTCTGCACGAGGCCAACTTGTTGACGCTATGGAATATCAAGCGAAACAACAGCGTCTTTTCACTATGGCTGGTGACAGAAACTTGTGGCTTGAAATGGCCCCTGCCACCATCTCATTTTTTGAAGCATTCGTGTGGTTTGCAGCACCACTTATGTCCTTCTTTATCATCTTTGGTGAAGGGGGCTTTAAGATCGCCGCGTCATACATGCGATTCTTAGTTTTAGTTGGATTGTATCCATTCGTGATGATTCTGATTAACTTCTATCTCGATTGGTCTATTCAAAATGCGTTGGAAACGTCGATCAGTGAGCAAACAGCATACACCATTGGGGGATTGTCCAACTTCTATTCCGAAGCGCGAAGTTATATAGCGACCGCTTCTTACATGACGACAATGGTTCCAATGTTAGCTTATATGCTTTTAAAAGGTGGCGAGTACGCAACCGTGAGTATGGCTGGCAAGATCGGGGGAACCGCACATGTTAATCCTAGTGCTGTCGCACCAGATATTGCAGTTGGTGCCAAAAATGGCTCACTCAGAATGGGTAATCACAGTTGGACTATGGGTGATAACGGTGTGGTTCATTCAACAAATCAAATTCAAGACCAAAATATGCCAACACTCGGTGGTATGTCGAATATGACCAGTAACTTGTCCCTTACATCAAGTATGGCAGAGTCGCGAGTTCAATCAGCTCAAGCTACGCATCAACAGTCATGGGGCCAGCTTTCTCAGCTTATGACGCAGATTCAAAAAGGAAAAAGTGCGAATGGCAGTGATAGTCATCAATATTCTGAAAATGCTCAATTTGCATCGCAGGTTCGTGAAGGTTTACAGAAAAACACCAATCTAGATACACAAGAAATTACTCAATTGATGGGTAAGTTAGTCATGGGTGGTGGTGGTTCTGCTAGTGGAAATTTAGGTTGGGGAAATGGGGAGGATTCAACACAGCAAACCTCTGAGAGTGCAAAGACGTCAACTCAAGCTTCTGACTCTACCCAATACACTAATGGAGAAAGTAATAAAACAATGTCGAATACGCAGGGGGGCTCGCAGACTGACGGACGATACGGACGTGGCCGCGTGACGAAAACGAGTCAAATAGAAGATAAGGGCAATTCAAAAGCAGAAAGAGTCCAGGTTACTGACACTAAGAGTAATGAAAAGAGTTCCGGAAAAACAGACCGAGTGAGTTCAAGAAACAAAAGTGACTTCGCCGTTGGTCTTGATGGCCGAGTGCAGGTTAACGCAGAGGGCGGGTTTAACCTTACGGAACGTGAGGCAGAGGCATTGCAGGCAAGCCTAGGTTACGTGACCAGTGAACAAGGTGGCACCGGTGCTCAATACACCAGTCAAGAAGCGATTCAAAAGGTTCACGGTCTTTCAAGAACGACAGGTTGGGGCGAAACGGGACAAAATGCTATTCAAGACCTGAAAAGTTATACAGCTGCGAAACAATTCCAAGAAACGACGCAACACGCATTGGGTGTTGCAAAAGGTTTGAATCAAAATTATTCAACCAATTTTACAAATGCGGCAAACAATAAGGAATTTAAAGAGTGGGTGGCTAATGGTTATAACACCGAAAGTGAGATGGCCAACATGAGCCCAGAGGAGCGTAGAGTCGTTGAGGCCAATGCTCAGGCCCGAAACCTCCAAATACAACGTGATGCATCTAAATACTATCACGGAGATGTGGGTCGTGCTGCAGCAGTACTTTTCTCAAGTGAAATGGTTAATCAATATCAAGAAGTGGCGAACGCTAAAGACATGAATTCAATGAAATCGGGCTTGATGGATATCTCGCAGAAATTCAATGAAGCCGACTTCTTGATTGGTGACAAAGCCCTTAATGATATGTCGAAAAACTTTGCCACGATGAGTAACAACTTAGGCTCTGTGAAAGATACCACCAGCAACTCAGCTGTAGCAGGCATTCCGGAAGAAATTCAAAGACACCAGCAAGGCTTTGAGAAAACACGAGATGAACGACTGGGTGAGGTTGGTACATTATTGACCACCAAAAATATCAAAGATGAGCACGAGGAAAATGTTGTTAAGGCTCGCGCCAATGCATCAAAAGTTGCGCCTGAGAAAACAGATGAAATTAAGGCCATTGAAACTGCCACTGATACAGTTAATCCAACTCCAATTTCTCAAGAAGTTAAGAGTGCTGCGAAAGATGCAGGTGGATTAGTAAATGACGTTGCAGCAGGGCTATTTGCTCAGTTTCACTCTGCGACAGCGCAACAGCTATCAGAGCCAGCCGCAGAAAATATGAAGCATTTAGAATCACCATTGAATAAAGGAGCTGATTTATTAACAAGACCACAAATTGCAACTAACCCAAGTGCTCGTGATTTTGGACTCACCACTAATTCCGAAGGTGTGTATGGTGCCGCTGTGATCGCGTTAACCAGTGATGAGAACACGCTCAATAAAGATGGGCTACTCAGTGACACGGAAATCAAGCATCACAATAATGCGGTTGGGAATATAGAAAAACTGAGAACGGAAATGTCTGAGGATGAGTCATTTGCCAAAGAAGTAGGTGGACTAGCATCGGGCAAATACACCATGGAAGCGTTAGAGGACTATAAACTGTTTATGGGTGGCTCTGAGGACGGATTCAGAGACATTGATTACAACAACGTTGCTCATGTTGCTTCAACACTTGGTACATCCCTTACTGATGAGCAAGTTTCGAATCTATCAAATCAATCTGAGGTTAATAAGAATTACGATGTCGTAAATGGCAAATTGTTATCTAAACATTATCTGCAGATTGGAACAGAGGATGGGGCTGAACACCAGGAAGCTTACCACGCAGCTAAAGATACACCGAATGAAGTGAAGTTGTCACAACTTGAAACGACAGGTAAAGAGCAAAACGAAGCTGCAATTAAAGAGGGCCAATCTAACGGAACAACGCCATTAACGGGTGTTAATGACACCGTAGCGAACACAGCAATGCCGGGTTCTGTACCGTCAAATGAGCCATCACCAGTACCAAGTTCAATGACAAAATTCGCTGAAACTGCAGCGCAAAGCTTGGCACTTATGGAGGCATCAGAGAACAGTGGTATGAGTGACGAACAGAAATCACAAATCTTTGACTCCATCGACAGTAATACGATTTCTGTAAAAGAAGGAGCTCAACTGTTCAATGCTGTAAGTTCAGGTGAAATGACCGCTAATCAGGCAATTACGTCGTTGCAAGAGAAAGGGGAGATGCTTGCTTCAACAGAAAATACCCAAACTGATGCTCAACCAACAGAGGCAAATAATTCAAAGGAAACAACGACACAACAAACCCAAGGCAATGATCAAACAGGTTTCTCCAAACTAGCTTCAATGGTTGTTAGCGCATTACCTAGTAGCCCATTACAGCCAGAGGACAGTAATAATCAGCATACCCAAGTTCAAAGCAATCAAGAGGTAGCTCCTGATAATAAATCAGCCGAAACGGTAGAGACGTCGAAGACCTCTGACACTGTATCTACGAACTCACGCCCTGAAAGTTCAGCACCACAGTCGGTGGCTGAAATGGGTACAGTAGCGCCAGCAACTCAAGTGGCAAGT
>NZ_JAPPTH010000040.1:0-28667 GCF_027587015.1 Vibrio sp. Makdt | reverse complement strand
CAGATTTAGGTTCTGGCGCCGAGAGGTGTGAGAGTTCAAGTCTCTCCGACCGCACCATCATTAAATAGAACCCAGCTTTTTAGCTGGGTTTTGTTTTATCTGGAATATGTAAATCTGATAACCCCGTCACCAAGTATTTCTCCCTATTTAATCACTTCATGACTTTTTTATAAGACAATGTCTGCTCCACTTTCTAATTGAGTATGACGCCTTATGAAAAACCTCACTTTAACGATCGGTTGCTACACAGACACTCCCAGTAAAAGCCAAGGCGTGTATCAGGCTCAGTTAGACTTGGAAAACGGTCAACTATTACCTTTAGAACTCATTACAGAGTGTACTAACCCATCTTTTGTCGTAGCGACCGAGCTTGGTATCTATACCGCGTCTGAAGTTGACCAACCCAAACAGCCACAGTTGATTCATATCGCTAATGCTAGCTCAAAGACCGCTAGTAATTCAGGTGCTATCTCTGGCGATCATCCTTGTCATATCACCATAGATCCTAGCCATAAATTTGCCATTACGTCTCAATACTCATCAGGCTCATTCGATATTTTTAGTTTAAGTATCAATGGCAATATCGATAAACGACTTAAAACAATAGCTATGGTGGGGTCAGGACCAAACAAAGAGCGTCAGACCGCTCCACATGCTCATCAATGTCTGTTCTTACAAAACTCACCACAATTTGTCACCGTCGACCTTGGCGCTGATCGAATCGATTTCTATTGCTTTGATGAAGAACAGGAAGAGTTTCTAGACGAACCGATGCAATCCATTAAAGTCCCTGCGGGCAATGGACCTCGTCATCTCGTCTTCAACAAAGACGAAGATAAAGCCTATGTAATCTGTGAACTCTCTGAAACGATACTAATGATGGAGAAAACTCTTGGGAAATGGAGTATTGTCGAAGAGATCGACGCACTTCCAAATATGGAAAAAGGAGAAGCAACGGCAGCAATAAAACTATCGCCGGATGAGCAATTTCTCTATGTCTCTTGTCGACATCAATCGATGATCAGTTGCTTCAGAATCGAATCCACAACGAAAGTGCCTATTTTTATTGATAGCTATAGTTCTGAAGGCAACTTCCCTCGTGATTTTCATATTACTCATGATGGTGAATGGCTTATCGCCGTAAACCAACACACTAATAGCATCACGTCCTTCAAGCGAAATACAGAAGACGGCTCTCTGGTTTACACGGGCTACTCATTAGAGCTAGATGCGCCAGTTTGTGTGACACAGCAGCGATAGACATCATCGAATACAAAAAAGGAGAGCATTCGCTCTCCTTCTCTTTATAAAGTGTCTGCAATGCTCAATTAAAGGCCCAGAGCATACTTCAACACTTGAGCTTTAATCGGCCCTGAGTTCTCTGCTAGCTTGAGTGCAGCATTACGCACAAACTTAAGTGGACCAATATCATTACTGAACGTCTTATAGAAGAAATCCATACCGCTTTGCATCACTAGGTTGTCACCTCTTCTCATCACCTCGTAGCGTCTTACTACAGAATGATTCAGCTCGCCTTTTTCTTTGGTTACATCCAATAGAGCTGCAACATCTTTAAAGCCTAAGTTCACGCCCTGCCCTGCTAATGGGTTGATCGTGTGTGCCGAATCGCCAACGAGAATGCAGTTGTTCTTAGCGTAAGATTGTGCATGACGTCGAGTGAGAGGGAACGAACCAGAATTGAGGACTTTGATGTCTCCTAATTCTGCAGGGAAGTTAGCAAGCACTTCATTGCGTAGCTTATCTGGGCTCATTGCCGACAGTTGCTTGATGCGAGATGGCGAGTCATACCAAACTAAGGAACCCTGCCCGACTTCTTTCCCTTCAGAAACGACAGAACACAGAGGCAGAAACGAACGCGGGCCACTTGGTAGAAATTGTTGCCAAGTAATGTCTTGCTGAGGGAGTTCGGTTTCCACATTGACAAGCATGCAGTGCTGTCGATAGTCCCAAGCAGTGATACCAATACCAGCCTGCTGACGAACAGCGGAGTTAGCGCCATCAGCACCAATCACCCATTTAGCCGATAGCTCAGCACCAGATTGAAGCTTAACGATATTAGTTTCACCAAATTCAATAGAGTCCAACTTTTCAGGACACAGCAGTTCTAAATTGTCATAAGCATCAAACTGAGACCATAAACCCAATTGAATGAGTCGGTTTTCAACAATGTAGCCTAAACGAGGCAAATCTAGTGACGCTGCATCAAATCGAGTACGACATTCAGGGTGTTCCCACGTCTCTAAGCGCTTATAAGAACATACTCGCATCGCTTCTATGTGTTGCCATGCACCAAGATCTTCAAGCAAATCGACCGATGCTTGAGAGATTGCGGAAACACGAATATCCATCGCTTGCGACTTGTCAAAAGCTTGAGGCGCAAAACCTTCGATCACAGCAACACTCAACCCTTGCTTTGCAAAACCAATCGCTGTTGCTGCACCAACCATGCCGCCGCCGACGACCACAATATCGTAACTGTTCATATTTTGTACTTATCAGTTTGATTCTTTGACTGTTTTTGATTGTACTTTTTCATAACTAACTTGTAACCAAAAACCTTATTTGAAAAAAGGGTTATCCCTTGCTGTGTCTAGCGTTAACGATAATAAAAACCACTACATAAGAGATTTTATCAGACTACTAGTCAGTCGGTTTTGAAACCAGTACAATACGCCGCTTGCTGCTAGAGCCAGTCATAAAATGAATACCTAATTATGACAAATGGTCCTCGCGGATGAATACTGGGCGATTTGCTCCCTTAAATTAAACTAACGATCGAGCGAACAAAAAATGAGTAAGAAACTGCTAATTAAAACTTGGGGCTGTCAGATGAACGAATACGATTCATCAAAAATGGCCGACCTGCTTAACGCTGCTAATGGCTATGAGCTAACTGAAGTACCTGAGGAAGCAGATGTACTACTACTGAATACTTGTTCTATCCGCGAAAAAGCGCAAGAGAAAGTATTCCACCAGCTTGGTCGTTGGAAAACGCTAAAAGATAAGAAAGAAGGTGTGGTGATCGGTGTTGGTGGCTGTGTAGCGACTCAAGAAGGCGATCACATTCGTCAACGTGCACCATACGTAGACGTTATCTTTGGCCCTCAAACACTGCACCGTCTTCCTGAGATGATTAAATCTTCTCTATCTAATGACGCGCCAGTGATGGACATCTCTTTCCCTGAGATCGAAAAATTCGATAGCCTACCAGAGCCTCGCGCTGAAGGTGCAACGGCATTCGTTTCTATCATGGAAGGTTGTTCTAAATACTGTACTTACTGCGTTGTGCCTTACACGCGTGGTGAAGAAGTTAGCCGCCCAATGGACGATGTACTGTTCGAAGTTGCTCAACTTGCAGAGCAAGGCGTACGTGAAGTTAACCTGCTAGGTCAAAACGTAAACGCATACCGTGGTCCAACTCACGAAGGTGATATCTGTTCATTCGCAGAACTGCTTCGCCTTGTGGCTTCTATCGATGGTATCGACCGTATTCGTTTCACAACAAGCCACCCGCTTGAGTTTGGTGATGACATCATCGCAGTTTACGAAGACACTCCAGAGCTAGTGAGCTTCCTTCACTTGCCGGTACAAAGTGGTAGTGACCGTATTCTTACTATGATGAAGC
Organism: Vibrio sp. Makdt; assembly: GCF_027587015.1. Classification (NCBI taxonomy): domain Bacteria; kingdom Pseudomonadati; phylum Pseudomonadota; class Gammaproteobacteria; order Vibrionales; family Vibrionaceae; genus Vibrio; species Vibrio sp. Makdt. The sequence continues at coordinate 25,021 of NZ_JAPPTH010000040.1, read as the reverse complement.
GTCCTCACACAGCGATCGAGTACAAGTCGATTATTCGTAAGCTACGTAAAGCGCGCCCTGACATTCAAATCAGCTCTGACTTTATCGTTGGTTTCCCTGGCGAATCTAACCAAGATTTCCAAGACACGATGAAACTGATCAAAGACGTTGATTTCGATATGAGCTTCAGCTTTATCTTCTCTCCTCGTCCAGGCACACCTGCTGCAGATTACCCATGTGACGTGCCAGAGCAAGAGAAGAAAGATCGTCTATACGAACTACAGCAAACTGTGAACACACAAGCAATGCGCTACTCTCGTCTAATGCTAGGTACAGAGCAACGCGTATTGGTTGAAGGTCCATCGAAGAAGAACCTAATGGAACTGCGTGCTCGTACTGAAAACAGCCGCGTAGTGAACTTCGAAGGTTCTGCTGACCTTATCGGCCAGTTCGTAGATGTGAAAATCACAGAAGTATTTGCTAACTCACTGCGTGGTGAAGTAGTACGTACTGAGAAAGACATGGATCTTCGCAGCGTGATCTCGCCAACTCAAATGATGGCGAACACAAAACGCGAAGACGAGCTAGGTGTAGCGACATTTACGCCATAAGCGAAACATCTAGGTTCAGCAAAAAGCTGACCAACAAAGCTTGAAATTACCTAACTAAGTGACCATCTTAGAAATAGGGAAATCGCCACTAGAAGCCCGGTCCCAATCGGGCTTCTTGCTCTTTGTTTGTTGAAAAGAGTGGGTGGCACAAAATGAGAGGCTAATTTGAGCAATAAAATCGTTACCCTAGAAATCAATCTAGAACCCGCAGATAACCATCGCCTTGCAAGCCTTTGTGGCCCATTCGATGACAACATCAAACACCTTGAGCGCCGTTTAGGTGTCGAGATTAACTACCGCAGCAACTTCTTCACTATTGTTGGTAAGCCTCATACGGCTGCTGCTGCACTCGATATTGTAAAGCGCCTGTATGTTGAATCTGCTCCGGTCAAAGGCACGATTCCAGATATCGAGCCAGAACAAATTCACCTGGCTATCAAAGAGTCTGGTGTTTTGGAACAGAATGTAGAGTCTGATATTGAACACGGCAAAGAAGTGTTCATTAAGACCAAAAAAGGCGTCATTAAGCCGCGTACACCAAACCAAGCACAATACCTAATGAATATGGTGACGCATGACATCACCTTTGGTATCGGTCCTGCTGGTACCGGTAAAACGTATTTAGCTGTCGCTGCTGCAGTAGACGCATTAGAGCGCCAAGAGATTCGTCGCATTCTATTAACGCGCCCTGCGGTTGAAGCGGGTGAAAAGTTAGGTTTCCTGCCTGGTGACTTAAGTCAAAAAGTAGACCCATACTTGCGTCCACTTTACGATGCACTTTTTGAAATGCTGGGCTTTGAACGTGTTGAGAAACTGATTGAGCGTAACGTGATTGAGGTTGCACCTCTTGCGTACATGCGTGGTCGTACACTGAACGATGCCTTCATCATTCTTGATGAGAGCCAGAACACGACTGTTGAACAGATGAAAATGTTCCTGACTCGTATTGGCTTCAACTCGCGTGCGGTAATCACAGGTGATATCACTCAAATCGATTTACCTCGCGGTGCAAAATCTGGCTTGCGTCATGCGACCGAAGTTCTAAGTGAAGTCGATGACATCAGCTTCAACTTCTTTATGTCGGAAGACGTGGTTCGTCACCCTGTGGTTGCTCGTATTGTTAACGCTTACGAGAAATGGGAAGCGAAAGACCAGAAAGAGCGCAAAGAGTTTGAGAAACGTAAACGTGAAGAGCGTGAAGCAAAACTTCTTGAGACTCAGCAAGCGGTTACGACACAATTAGCAACACAAAATAGTTCTGTGATTGCAGAACAAGGTGATAAATAGATGTCTATTGAACTAGACCTACAATTAGCGGTCGAAAATGAGCAAGGTCTTCCAACAGAGCAGGACATTCAGCTTTGGTTGGACAAGACCATACCTCAGTTTCAAAAGAGCGCTGAGCTTACTATCCGTATCGTAGATACAGAAGAAAGCCACCAGCTAAATCATGAATATCGTGGTAAAGACAAGCCAACTAACGTGCTATCTTTTCCATTCGAGGCTCCGCCTGGGATCGAGTTAGATCTTCTAGGTGACCTCATTATCTGTCGCCAAGTTGTCGAAAAAGAAGCAGAAGAGCAAAATAAGCCTCTGCTAGCACACTGGGCTCATATGGTTGTACATGGCAGTCTGCATCTGCTAGGTTATGATCATATCGAAGATGATGAAGCTGAAGAGATGGAGTCACTCGAGACAGAAATCATGCAAGCTATGGGGTTTGAAGACCCATATATTCTAGAAAAGTAAATCGATTCTAGTGACATAGATTGCAGAGAAACAATGACTCATCGAACCTGTAATTTTCAGGAATCTGAGTTGTGATGTGTGCTATCACACTTCTGATAGCGTTATTTTTTGAGAAATCATGAACGAAGGTAACCCCCCCACTTCTGAGGGAAGTAAAAAATCTGAAGGTCCGAGTAGAAAGTCCTTCTTTGAACGCCTAGGCCAACTATTTCAAGGCGAGGTAAAAGACCGCCAAGAGCTCGTAGACGTAATCCGCGACTCAGAAATTAATGACCTAATTGACCACGACACTCGCGACATGCTCGAAGGTGTTATGGAGATTTCAGAGATGCGAGTACGCGACATCATGCTACCTCGCTCTCAAATGGTTACAGTAGAACGCACCGATGATTTAGATACATTGATTGCGTTAATTACTGATGCTCAACACTCTCGCTACCCAGTGATCAGTGAAGATAAAGACCATGTTGAAGGCATTCTATTAGCGAAGGACCTACTTAAGTACTTGGGTTCAGACAGTGCCCCATTTGACATCGAACAAGTGATTCGCCCTGCGGTTGTTGTTCCTGAAAGTAAGCGTGTTGATCGCCTACTCAAGGAGTTCCGTGAAGAGCGTTACCACATGTCTATCGTTGTTGATGAGTTTGGCGGTGTCTCTGGCCTAGTAACCATTGAAGATATCCTCGAAGAAATCGTTGGTGAAATTGAAGACGAGTTCGACGATGAAGAAGAGTTAGATATCCGTAAGCTGAGTAAGCATACCTTCTCTGTTAAAGCTTTAACCACCATTGAAGAGTTCAACAACACGTTTGATACTGCTTTCAGTGATGATGAAGTGGATACAGTAGGCGGCATGGTTATGACAGCACTCGGTCATCTGCCAGTTCGTGGCGAAATTGTAGAAATCGAAAACTACCATTTCAAAATAACATCAGCAGATAATCGTCGCGTGATACAGCTACAGGTAACCATCCCTGACGAGCAGCCTCTTCCGACTATCGAAGAATAACCACTTCTCTCTAAAGAGATGACAGAAATTAGATGACTAATACTTTTATTCATCGCCTATTACGGCCGCTTGCGGCCGTTTTTGTTGGCGCTATAACCACCCTCTCATTCGCTCCATACTCAATATGGCCTCTTGCCATTCTCAGCCCAGCTTTATTACTGCTACTGATCCATAATCGTTCACCTAAGAGTGCGCTTTGGATTGGTTATGCATGGGGCCTAGGTCAGTTCACCACAGGAATCAGCTGGGTATACGTCAGTATTGACGGCTTTGGCGGTATGCCACTAGCAGCCAATCTATTTTTGATGGCACTCCTCGTTGGCTATTTAGCCGTATACTCAGGGCTCTTTACTTGGAGCTTAAATAAGTTCTTCCCCACTAATAATTTAAGCCGATTCTTCCTAGCCGCTCCGGCACTATGGTTGATCAGTGATTGGCTACGCGGCTGGGTAATGACAGGCTTCCCATGGCTTTGGTTGGGCTACAGCCAAATCGACTCTCCGTTAGGCTCTTTCGCACCAATTGGTGGTGTGGAGCTAGTGACTCTTGCCATTATCGTTTCAGCATCCGCGTTTGCTTATGCGGTTATAAACAGAGCCTGGAGCATCGCTGTTATTCCTGCAGTCGTATTTAGTACTGGCTTTGGTATTCGCAACATCGATTGGGTAACACCGAATCCTGAAAAAACCACCTCAGTGGTGTTGATTCAAGGTAATGTCGACCAGGACAGCAAATGGCTGCCAAGTCACCGCTGGCCGACTATGATGAAATACACTGACCTAAGCAGGGAAAACTGGGATGCAGATATCATCATATGGCCAGAGGCCGCGATCCCTGCTTTTGAAGTCGAGATACCGTCTTTCCTACGTAACTTAGATAGCGCCGCTAAGATGAACAACAGTTCCATCATCACAGGTGTACTGAACCAGTCTGAAGATAAGAAATACTACAACAGTATTCTTTCTCTTGGTGTAAACCCATATGGTGAATACAGCTATGACCCAGACGAGCGCTACCACAAACATCACCTATTACCATTTGGTGAGTTTGTACCCTTTGAAGATATATTGCGTCCATTAGCACCGTTCTTTAACTTGCCAATGTCATCGTTCAGTCGTGGCGATTACATCCAGCCAAACATTGTTGCTAACGGTCGTCATCTAGCGCCAGCTCTGTGTTATGAGATCATCTTTAATGATCAAGTAAGACAGAATGTGACAGACGATACGGACTTTATTCTAACGCTCTCTAACGATGCGTGGTTTGGCCGTTCAATTGGTCCGTTACAACATATGGAAATCGCGCAAATGCGTGCCTTAGAGCTTGGTAAGCCGCTAATTCGCTCAACCAACAACGGTGTGACAGCGGTGACGGACTACAAAGGCAATATCATCAAGCAAATACCTCAGTTTGAAACGGCAGTTCTGAAAGCCGAGCTTGTTTCAACAGATGGCCAAACCCCTTACCGCGTGGTCGGTACTTGGCCATTGTATATTTGGGTGCTACTAAGCTTGGTAATTGGCTGGGTTGTGAGAAAACCAAAGAACTAGATTCGACATGAAATAACTTGAAGGGTTGGCCGTTTGGTCAACCCTTTGTGTTTATGCCGTATATGGGGGAGATTTACGGCTTTAATGCTTTGCGACTAAACCCTTTCGAGCCGCACTTGATACATGGAATGATGGTCGTTGGATGGTTATATTCAGTTTGATGACCACACTCATCACAGACAAGCGTGCCCAAGCCAATCACTTCGCCAGCTTGATATAAGCCTTGGTGCTCTAAATCTTGGAATAGCTCGACCCACTCGACTTTGGTGCGATCGGTAATATCTAGAAGCCCCTGCCAAATCGAGTCTGCAATCATCAGATAAAATGGACCGCTTTTGCTCTCTTCGTAGCTCTCAGAAAACTCTTTCAAGTCTGACTTCACATAAGCTGAGATCAGCGATAGCTCATCTTTGGTCATGTCATTGGCGGCTTTCGCATATTTGCCTGATGTTTCGATTTTGTTGTTGAGCTCTTCAGGACTATGCTTCAGCGTTTCGATAACCTCTTCAACCACTTCTTCATAGAGTGCTTTTTTCTTCGGCATAACAACCTCCTTAAGATAACCAACGTTATAGTGAGTAAACGAACCGCTGCTATGCACTCTCGCTTACAAACAAATGCAATTCATACTCTTAAGTATAGTTGCCCTGCGAAATTCAGTGAAAATTACGCCATCTACGAGTCAGCAACTGCAAGTATGAAGGGTATAACTATTGTTGTACTAAGCTCCTTTAGGTATTCTATGACGATCTGTAAGATTCTGTTCTAACCGAACTCACAAATTCCAAGATAACCGGATACCATCGATGCAAGAACAATATAACCCGCAAGAGATTGAACAAAAGGTTCAACAACACTGGGATAACAGCGAAACTTTCGTTGTAAGTGAAGACCCAAACAAAGAAAAATTCTACTGTCTTTCTATGTTCCCGTACCCAAGTGGCCGACTGCACATGGGTCACGTGCGTAACTACACCATCGGTGATGTGGTATCTCGTTTCCAACGTCTACAAGGCAAAAACGTAATGCAGCCAATCGGTTGGGATGCATTCGGCCTACCAGCAGAAAACGCAGCTGTTAAAAACAATACAGCACCTGCACCATGGACTTACGAAAACATTGAGTACATGAAGAACCAGCTTAAGCTTCTAGGCTTTGGTTACGACTGGAACCGTGAATTCGCAACATGTACTCCAGAGTACTACCGTTGGGAACAAGAGTTCTTCACTAAGCTTTACGAAAAAGGCCTAGTTTACAAGAAGACGTCTTCTGTGAACTGGTGTCCAAACGACCAAACTGTACTAGCAAACGAGCAAGTAGAAGATGGTTGCTGCTGGCGTTGTGATACTCCAGTAGAGCAAAAGAAAATTCCACAGTGGTTCATTAAGATCACCGAGTACGCTCAAGAGCTACTAGATGACCTAGACAACCTTGAAGGTTGGCCTGAAATGGTTAAAACCATGCAGCGCAACTGGATTGGTCGCTCTGAAGGTGTTGAGCTATCTTTCGCTGTTAACGGTGAAGAAGCGCCACTAGAAGTGTACACAACTCGTCCTGATACGCTGATGGGTGTGTCTTACGTTGGTATCGCTGCAGGTCACCCCCTTGCAGAGAAAGCATCGAAGAACAACCCTGAGCTTGCTGCGTTCGTTGAAGAGTGTCGCAACACCAAAGTTGCTGAAGCTGAACTAGCAACGATGGAAAAGAAAGGTATGGATACAGGCTTAACAGCTATCCACCCTCTTAACGGTCGTGTGGTTCCTGTTTACGTAGCAAACTTCGTACTTATGGATTACGGTACAGGTGCGGTAATGGCGGTTCCAGCTCACGATCAACGTGACTACGAGTTCGCAACTAAGTACGGAATCGATATCAATCCAGTAATCAAGCCAGAAGATGGTTCTGAGCTAGATGTATCTGAAGCGGCTTACACTGAGAAAGGCGTACTGTTCGACTCTGGTGAGTTCGATGGTCTTGCTTTCCAAGAAGCATTCGACGCAATTGCTGCGAAGCTAGAAGCTGAAGGCAAAGGTAAGAAGACAGTAAACTTCCGTCTACGTGACTGGGGTGTCTCTCGTCAACGTTACTGGGGTGCACCAATCCCAATGGTAACGACTGAAGATGGTGAAGTTCACCCAGTACCAGCAGACCAGCTACCAGTAATTCTTCCTGAAGATGTGGTAATGGATGGTGTTACTAGCCCAATCAAGGCTGACAAGTCTTGGGCAGAAACAACATTCAACGGCGAACCTGCTCTACGTGAAACAGACACGTTCGATACGTTCATGGAGTCTTCTTGGTACTACGCTCGTTACTGTTCACCACAAGCTGACGACATCCTAGATCCAGAAAAAGCGAACTACTGGCTACCAGTAGACCAGTACATCGGTGGTATCGAGCACGCTTGTATGCACCTTCTGTACTCTCGATTCTTCCACAAACTGTTACGTGATGCAGGTTACGTCACGTCTGACGAACCATTCAAGCAACTACTATGTCAAGGCATGGTACTAGCAGATGCGTTCTACCATGAGAACGAGAAAGGCACTAAAGAGTGGGTTGCTCCTACCGATGTTGCTGTAGAGCGTGACAGTAAAGGCCGTATCACCTCTGCGAAAGACAACCAAGGCCGTGACGTTGCTCACTCAGGCATGATCAAAATGTCTAAGTCGAAAAACAACGGTATCGATCCACAAGAGATGGTAGACAAGTACGGCGCTGACACAGTACGTCTATTCATGATGTTCGCATCCCCTGCAGACATGACACTTGAATGGCAAGAGTCTGGTGTTGAAGGTGCAAACCGTTTCCTTAAGCGTGTTTGGAAACTGGTTCACGCTCACTCTTCTAAGGGTGCAGCTGAATCTGTTGACGTTGCAGCACTTTCTGGTGACCAAAAAGCACTTCGTCGTGATGTTCACAAGACTATCTCGAAAGTAACAGACGATATCGGCCGTCGCCAAACGTTCAACACGGCGATCGCTGCGATCATGGAACTGATGAACAAACTGGCGAAAGCGCCTCAAGAATCAGCACAAGATCGTGCAATCCTTGACGAAGCACTGAAAGCAGTGGTTCGCATGCTTTATCCAATGACTCCTCACATCTCTTACGAAATGTGGATTGCTCTTGGTGAATCAGATGTTGACTCAGCAACATGGCCGATTTTCGATGAGAAAGCACTGGTTGAAGACGAGAAGACTATCGTTGTTATGATCAACGGTAAGCTGCGTGCGAAGCTAACTGTGGCAGCTGATGCAACAGAAGAGCAGGTTCGTGAGCTTGGTCTGAACGATGAGAACGCTAAGAAGTTCCTAGATGGCTTAACGATCCGTAAAGTCATCTTTGTACCGGGTAAGCTTCTAAACATCGTTGCTAACTAATTGCTGTAGACTAAAACGAACTTAATTCGTTTTTGGCAGTCTTTAGACAGGGTAATTAAATTACCCTGTCTACTTATTTAAACGCTTTACTTTCAGTGACTAACCTCACGCCAACAAACTAAAGCATTTAAATAAGTATTCTACCTTCATGAGAGCCATCAAATAATGCGCCTGATTTCACTATCTTCATTGAAAGTTACTATTGTTGTTCTAACCGTTAGCCTACTTAGTGCCTGTGGTTTTCACCTACGTGGTGACTACTCGGTACCAGAAGAACTCAACAAGATCTCAGTAACCAGTTACGACCAATACAGTACGTTTACACGTATGATGAAAGGCCAACTGCGCATGAATGATGTTGAAATTGTGCCACCATCTGAAAATACCCCTAACCTGCACATCATTAGTGAGAGTGTTCGTGAGCGTACTTTATCGCTATACCAAAATACTCGTGCTGCTGAGAAAGAACTTACGTTCCGCGCTTCATACCGCGTAACGATTCCAGATCTCGGTGCAAAAACCTTCTCAACGAGTGTTACCCGCAGCTACCTCGATAACCCGTTAACGGCTCTTGCAAAATCGGTTGAACGCGACATGATCGAAGATGAAATGCGCAAGCTAGCAACTAGCCAAATCCTTCGTCAGATGGCTCGCCTAAAAGCCAACATTGCCGCTGGTAGCATGAATCTAGAGTCTTTAGAAACTGTGCAAGTTAAAGAGCTTGAAAAGCAATACAACATCAAGAATGTTGAGATTGACGACGTTGAAATCGAACCAAGCACAGAACAACAACCAGAGCTCAGCGAATCTGCTCAATAATAGGTTGATTTGATGCGTATTTTTGCTGACCGCTTACCAGAACAACTTGCTAAACAGCTGAGCAACGTTTACCTGATCTTTGGTAATGAGCCACTGCTATTGCAAGAAAGCCGAGAAGCGATTCAAAAAGCGGCTAAACAACAAGGTTTCGAGGAACGTCACCGCTTTGCGATTGATAACAGTATGGACTGGAACCAAGTCTATGACTGTACTCAAGCGCTAAGCCTGTTTTCTAGCCGTCAAATCATTGAGCTTGAGTTGCCAGAGTCAGGCGTGAATGCCGCAATAGCCAAAGAACTGTTGGCTATCTCTGAGCATATCCACAGCGATATCTTGCTAATTCTTGTTGGCACCAAACTGACAAAAGCCCAAGAAAACGCTAAGTGGTTTAAAGCACTCTCTAATAAAGGGCATTGGGTAAGCTGCCTGACGCCTGATATCAGCAGGCTACCTCAGTTTGTTCAAGCACGCTGCCGTCAAGTCGGGTTATCGCCAGACCCTGAAGCTATTCAGATGCTGGCGCAATGGCATGAAGGCAACCTGTTTGCACTTACACAAAGCCTCGAAAAGCTGGCGCTTCAGTACCCAGATGGAAAGCTAACCTTAGTACGCTTAGAAGAGTCACTGAGCCGACACAACCACTTCACTCCATTCCATTGGAGTGATGCCCTATTGGCAGGGAAAGGAAATCGAGCACAGAGAATCCTAAGACAACTCGAAGCTGAGGGTGTTGAACCGGTTATTCTGCTGCGAAGCGTGCAAAGAGAGCTTGCGTTGCTACTACAAATGCAACAACAAATGAAACTCATGCCGATCGGTCAGGTTTTCGAAAGACATCGTATCTGGCAATCGAAAAAGCCGCTTTATAACGCCGCGCTAACAAGAGTTTCAATTTCTCAATTACACTCACTGTTTGCGTTGCTGACCCAAGCAGAATTGATAACAAAAACGCAGTATGAGCAGTCGCCTTGGCCACTAATCCATCAGTTGAGCGTTGAGTTTTGTATCCCTTCAGCTTCAATACCATCTCACGCATAAAAGCGTGTTATGATCTTAGTAGAACCAAATTCAGATTTAAGGAACACCCAGTGTTACGTGAAGAACTAAAAGACTTTCTTGCAGACAAAGCTGACGACATGAAAGCAGAATCTATTGTGACCATCGATGTAGAAGGCAAATCAAGTGTGACGGATTACATGATCGTTTGTACTGGTACTTCTAAGCGCCACGTAGCTTCAATTGCTCAGCATGTTGCTGACGAAGTAAAGAAAGCCGGTCTTGAACCACTTGGTATGGACGGCCAGCAAGAAGGCGAATGGGTTGTACTAGATATGGGTACAAGCATGCTTCACGTTATGCAAGAAGAGCATCGTGAACTGTACCAACTAGAAAAACTTTGGGGCTAAACGTTGAAGATCCAGTTAATCGCGGTTGGCACGAAAATGCCGAAGTGGGTTGAAGAAGGGTTTAACGAATATAAACGCCGCTTCCCTCACGACATGCCGTTAGAACTCGTTGAAATCACGGCAGGTAAGCGTGGTAAGAACGCTGATATCGCTCGTATTCTTCAGAAAGAAGGCGAAGCCATGTTGGCTGCGGTGCCAAAAGGCAACCGAATTGTGACTCTAGATATCCCTGGAAGAAAATGGGACACACCACAACTTGCTGAGCAATTGGAAAGCTGGAAGTTGGATGGACGTGATGTTTCTATCCTGATTGGCGGGCCTGAAGGATTAGCACCTGCATGTAAAGCGGCTGCAGACCAAAGTTGGTCTCTGTCTGCGCTTACTCTCCCTCACCCATTAGTACGCGTTATCATGGCTGAAAGCTTGTATCGAGCTTGGAGCATCACTGCTAACCACCCTTATCATCGAGAATAAGCGTTAATGTTACGTAAACGTAGCCAAATCCGTGATTACAAAGCAGAAGCACGACTATTTACTAGTCGTGCTTTTGTTGCGTTTGCAGGCATCATTGTCATGATGTCCTTATTGGTTGTTAACCTGTACAACATTCAGGTCAATCAATATCAAGACTATAAAACTCGCTCTAACGACAACCGTATTAAGGTAGTGCCAATCGCACCAAACCGTGGTTTGATTTACGATCGAAACGGTGTACTTCTTGCCGAGAACCGTCCGGTTTTCAACCTAGAAATCACCCCCGAAAAAATCAAAGATATGGATGATACACTTGTCCGTCTACAAGAGTTAATTGAGATCCCACCAGAGCGTATTGAACGATTTAACCGTGAGCGCCGTAATTCACGACGCTTTAAATCAGTACCCATTCTTAATCAGCTGACAGAAGAACAGGTAGCTGTCTTCTCGGTAAATCAACACAAATTCCCAGGTGTTGAAGTTACAGGTACCTTAAAGCGCTTTTACCCATACGGTGATGTACTTACCCACGTTATCGGTTATGTCTCTCGTATCAACGACCGTGACATGCAGCGGTTGGTGCGAGAAGAAAAAGACGCCAATTACCAAGCAACCCGTGATATTGGTAAGCTAGGTATTGAGCGCTATTACGAAGATTTGCTACACGGTACAGCCGGCTACCAAGAAGTCGAAGTAAACAGCCGTGGACGTGTTATTCGCACGCTAAAGTTTGTTCCTTCTGTTCCGGGTAAAGATATTGTATTGAACCTGGATATCAACCTTCAGCTTTACGTTCATAAACTACTCGATGGACGCCGTGGCTCAGCAGTTGTATTGGATCCAAAAGACAACGGCGTATTAGCGATGGTTTCAAGCCCGAGCTATGACCCGAATGCGTTCGTGCATGGCATTTCCTCTAAAGGGTATAACGCACTGCTTCAGGATAAGAACCGTCCTCTAGTAAACCGAACCACACTTGGCATCTATCCACCAGCATCAACGATCAAACCCTTCATGGCCGTTGCAGCTTTACAAGAAGGTGTCATTACACCGAATACCACACGTAACGACCCTGGCTACTGGAAGATCCCGAACTCTAAAACTCGACCATTCCGAGATTGGTTACGTTGGGGACACGGTAAAGTCGATATCGTAAAAGCCATCGAAGAGTCGGTGGACACTTTCTTCTACCAGATCGCTTATGATCTAGGTATAGACCGCATATCCAAATGGATGATGATGTTTGGATTTGGCGATTACACGGGCATCGATATTTACGAAGAAAGTAAAGCCAACATGCCAACCCGAGACTGGAAAATGGCCAGACACCGTGTGCCATGGTACCAAGGTGACACAATCCCTGTAGGTATCGGTCAAGGCTACTGGACGGCCACACCAATGCAGATTGCAAAAGCGACCTCTGTGCTGGTCAATAAGGGCGAGGTAACAGCACCTCATCTATTACGTGCCACCATTGAAAACGGTCACCCATTCGACGAGCAAGTTATGTCGGACATAGAAACTTACCCGCCACTCACAGGGGTTAAGAAGAAGTACTGGGATATCGCTCAAGAAGGTATGAAGCTGGCTAACCACGGTAAAAAAGGGACAGCCAGACGCTCATTCCAAAATATGTCTTACGTTACCGCAGGTAAGTCTGGTACAGCACAAGTCTTTGGCCTGAAAGAAGATGAAGAGTACAACGCCGATGAAATTGCTGAGCACCTACGTGACCACGCATTGTTTACTGGCTACGCACCAATCGAAGACCCTGAAGCTGTTGTCACTATCGTTCTCGAAAATGCTGGCGGTGGTTCATCGAATGGCGGCCCAGTAGTAAGACGAATTCTAGACCACATTATCCTTGCAGAAGATTATCAAAGCGAGCCAATAAAATAATGAAACTTGATCCTTCAACAGGACGAAACAGAGCCTTATTTGAAAGGCTCCATATCGATCTGCCACTATTACTCGGCATTCTAGTTTTAATGGGCTTTGCCTTATTAATCATGTACAGCGCGAGTGGGCAAAGCCTAGCGATGATGGATCGCCAAGCGATGCGTATGGCACTGTCTTTGGGCGTAATGATCTTCTTAGCTCAGATATCACCACGTACCTACGAGACTCTAGCTCCAGTGCTATTCGCTGGCGGCGTTATTCTGCTATTAGGCGTACTCTTCTTTGGCGAAGCCTCTAAAGGAGCACAGCGTTGGCTGAATTTTGGTTTTGTTCGATTCCAGCCCTCAGAGCTCTTAAAGCTCGCCGTGCCTTTGATGCTAGCGAGGTTTATTGGTAAGCGTTCACTACCACCGACATTCCAAACCTTGGCGATCTCGCTGGTCATGGTGTTCGTACCGACGATTCTTATCGCTAAGCAGCCCGATTTAGGTACATCTATCCTTATCGCGGCATCGGGTATCTTCGTGATATTCCTAGCGGGTATTAGCTGGAAGATCATTGCCAGTGCAGCTGTCGCCTTAGGTGCATTTATCCCTATTTTGTGGTTCTTCTTAATGCGTGAATACCAAAAAGTACGTGTAAGAACCCTTTTTGATCCTGAATCAGATCCATTAGGTGCAGGTTACCACATCATTCAAAGTAAAATTGCGATAGGTTCAGGTGGTATATCAGGGAAAGGCTGGCTACAAGGGACTCAATCTCAACTAGAGTTCATTCCAGAGCGCCATACTGACTTCATCTTTGCGGTTATCGCTGAAGAATGGGGCATGATAGGTATCTTGTTCTTACTTGCTATCTACCTATTCATTATTGGACGTGGTTTGTACCTCGCAAGCCAAGCGCAGACGGCCTTTGGTCGAATGATGGGCGGCAGTATTGTACTAAGCTTCTTCGTTTATATTTTTGTAAATATTGGCATGGTAAGTGGCATTCTACCGGTTGTAGGTGTACCTCTTCCTTTGGTCAGCTATGGGGGTACCTCTATGGTTACCCTGATGGCTGGTTTTGGTATTTTAATGTCGATCCACACACACAGAAAAGCATTCTCAAAGGCGACCTAATCGATGTCTATTACAACGTTTTCAAAAAAAGCATCCTTGGTTGATGAGCTGCCAATCAAAAAAATAGTCTCAATTCTGGGCTTAGCGATCTTAATCAATGGCTGTGCTTCTCAGAAACCAACTGGTCGCTACGATATCGATTCAGATATCGCGCCTGATGCCCCTATCTCGGTCGAGCATCTAGAGGACGCACATCCTCAATATGAACCTTACAGCCTAGGTGGTAACAGTGACTACACTCTGCGTGGTGAAGATTACAAAATCGTAAAAGAAACCGAAGGCTTCACCGAGAAAGGCAAAGCGTCTTGGTATGGCAAAAAATTTCATGGTCATTTGACGTCTAACGGCGAGATTTACGACATGTATTCGATGTCGGCAGCGCACAAAACATTACCTATTCCGAGCTATGTAAAAGTCACTAATACCGACAACAACAAAACAACGATTGTGCGTATTAATGATCGCGGCCCATTCCATGAAGGCCGAATCATTGACCTCAGCTATGCGGCAGCTTACAAGCTTGATGTCTTAAGGACTGGCACTGCCAATGTTGAAATTGAAGTAATCAAAGTGGCAATGCCAACTGACGCTAAGAAAAAGGCAGCTTTGCCACAATTTATTATTCAAGTCGCAACATCGCAACATGAAGACAGAACGGAGAAGTTAGCCAAAGATCTCAGCGAAAAGCTAGCAGTAGCAAGCTTCTTGCAGCCAAATGATGGTCAATACCGACTGATGCTTGGGCCATTTCATGACTATGCTCTGACTCAAGAGAAATTAGAACAGGTTAAGCTGATGGGTTACCCTTCTGCTTATATCAAGAAACACACGCTAACTCGCTAATTAATCTGACAGTAACCTCTGGTAATCAGCGCTCTGGTGTGACAGAGTGATTCTGGTAAGATATGAATAGTTCACCAAATAATTGCATTCAAAATGATTAAATCTAATAAACTTGTTAAAACGATTTTTGCTACTTCTGTTGCGCTTTCAGCAACAATAGCTACATCGTCATTCGCTGCTCCAATTGTTGTTCCTGATGCACCACAAATCGCCGCTAAAGGTTTTGTTCTGATGGATTACCATTCAGGCAAAGTACTAGCAGAGAAAGAGATGAATACTCAACTTTCTCCAGCAAGTTTAACCAAGATGATGACGAGCTACGTAATCGGTCAAGAACTTGAGCGTGGTAACATCAACCTAAACGACGATGTTGTAATCAGTGAAAATGCTTGGGCTAAAAACTTCCCAGACTCATCTAAAATGTTCGTTGAAGTTGGCACAACGGTTAAAGTTGAAGAACTGAACCGCGGTATCATCATTCAATCAGGTAACGATGCTTGTGTTGCAATGGCTGAGCACATTGCTGGCTCAGAAGATGCTTTCGTTGACCTAATGAACGCATGGGCAAGCTCTATCGGCATGAAAGACACGCACTTTGCTAACGTGCACGGTCTAGACAACCCGAACCTATACTCAACGCCTTACGATATGGCACTGCTTGGTCAGGCGCTAATTCGTGACGTACCTGATGAGTACCGTATCTACTCACAGAAAAAATTCACTTACAACGGCATCACCCAGTACAACCGTAATGGTCTGTTGTGGGATAAGAGCATGAACGTTGATGGTATTAAAACAGGCCACACAAGCAATGCAGGTTACAGCCTAGTAAGCTCAGCAACCGAAGGCAAAATGCGTCTAGTTGCGGTTGTGATGGGTACTAAGAATGCAAACGCTCGTAAAACAGAAAGCAAAAAGCTGCTTAGCTACGGCTTCCGCTTCTTCGAAACAGTGGCACCACATACTGCTGGTGAAACTTTCGTAGAAGAGAAAATCTGGATGGGTAGTAAAGACACAGTTGCTCTAGGTGTTGACGAAGATACTTTCGTAACTCTGCCTCGCGGCCAAGCTAAAGACCTTAAAGCAAGCTTTGTACTTGAGAAAGAGCTAGAAGCGCCAATCAGCAAAGGTGATGTTGTTGGTAAACTTTTCTACCAAGTTGATGGTGAAGACGTTGCAGAATACCCACTACTAGCACTTGAAGACGTAGAGCAAGGCAGCCTATTTAGCCGCCTATGGGATTACCTAGTACTGCTATTCAAAGGCTTATTCTAAGTAAGTCCAAGGGTGTGTTTTAAGTAAGTCCAAAAGTTTTGTTCTAAACAAAATCTAAACTTGCTAGAAAGCTAACCTAATGAGTAAGTTCATTATTTACTCTTTAGCGAAACAAAAGCCGCCATGTGCGGCTTTTGTGGATCTTGAGTTCAATGATATTTACACGTAATATTCCGCCTTATTACTCGAGTCTACTGACCGAACACGCTTTTTATCGACTTCCGCCAATTTGCGAGAGTCTAGCCTTTTGGAGCTAATCATGAACATCAATTCTGATGCAAAACTAAAAGACCTCTTAGAGTTCCCTTGTTCATTCACTTACAAAGTAATGGGCCACGCTAAGCCAGAACTGACTGAACTAGTGCTAGAAGTGATCCAGCGTCATGCTCCTGGTGACTACAGCCCAACACTAAAACCAAGTGCAAAGGGTAACTACCACTCTGTTTCTATCAACATCACTGCGACTTCAATTGAGCAGGTGGAAACGCTATACAAAGAACTAGGCGAGATCGAAATCGTTCGTATGGTTCTGTAATCCTCGATTACGCATGAAAAACAGCGGCTTAATGCCGCTGTTTTTGTTTATAGCACCCTATTGCGGTCAAATTCATTCAACTTAATTTTAAATAAATACAAAGAAAGTTGAAAAACCTTGCAGTCCATCTGTAGTTAGAATCATGTTTCGCGTTTATAATGCGTTCACTTTATTAATCCTTGAGGGAGTGCCGCTTTGCAAAATAAGCTAATCGTAAAAAAATTAGGCCGTCAGGATTACGAACCCGTATGGAAAGCCATGCATAAGTTCACAGACGAACGCACAGAAGAAGACGTAGACCAAGTGTGGTTGGTTGAACACAACCCTGTCTTCACTCAAGGACAAGCAGGCAAAGCTGAGCATGTATTAAATGCTGGCGATATCCCTGTTATACAAAGCGATCGCGGTGGCCAAGTGACTTATCACGGCCCAGGTCAGTTAGTTGCGTACTTTCTGATTAACATCCGCCGCAAGAAGTTCGGAGTGCGCGATTTGGTTACTCATATCGAGAACCTCGTAATCAACACTCTGAAAGCTTACAATATAGATTCAGCTGCCCGACCTGACGCTCCTGGTGTTTATGTCGATGGCAAGAAAATCTGTTCACTCGGATTACGAATTCGGCGTGGCTGCTCATTCCATGGGCTAGCACTAAACGTTGATATGGACCTGTCCCCATTCCTACGCATTAACCCATGTGGTTACCAAGGTATGGAGATGGCACAGGTAAGCCAGCTAGGCGGACCAAGTGAATTAGAGAACGTTGAGCAACAGTTAATACAAGAGCTCGTAGAGCTGCTCGGCTATGACCAAGTAGACATTCAAGCCACCAGTAACATTACAGCAGAAGCATAAAATCATGAGCAAACCAATCCAAATGGAAAAAGGCGTTAAATATCGTGACGCTGACAAAATGGCATTAATTCCCGTAAAGAATATGCCTGCTGAACAGAAAGAAGTACTACGTAAGCCAGAATGGATGAAGATTAAACTTCCTTCAGACAGCCATCGTATCCAAGAAATCAAATCAGCAATGCGCAAAAACAACCTGCACTCAGTTTGTGAAGAAGCGTCTTGCCCTAACCTAGCCGAGTGTTTCAACCACGGTACGGCAACGTTTATGATTCTTGGCGCTATCTGTACACGTCGCTGCCCGTTCTGTGATGTTGCCCATGGTCGTCCTGTTGCTCCTGAAGCAGAAGAGCCGAAGAAACTGGCTAAGACAATTCAAGACATGAAACTGAAGTATGTAGTAATCACTTCAGTTGACCGTGATGACTTACGTGACGGCGGTGCTCAGCACTTTGCAGACTGTAACCGTGAGATCCGCGAGCTAAACCCAAACATTCGTATCGAAACGCTGGTTCCAGACTTCCGCGGTCGTATGGACGTTGCACTTGAACTACTGAAAGACAATCCACCAGATGTTTTCAACCACAACCTTGAGACAGCGCCACGCCTATACCGTAAAGCGCGCCCAGGTGCGAACTACAAATGGTCTCTTGATCTACTGAAGAAGTTTAAAGAGCAGCACCCAGACATCCCAACAAAATCTGGCGTTATGATGGGTCTTGGTGAAACTAAAGAAGAGATCATTCAAGTATTGAAAGACCTTCGTGAGCACGGCGTAACTATGCTGACTCTTGGTCAATACCTAGCGCCAAGCCGTCACCATTTACCAGTAGAACGCTACGTGCCGCCTTCAGAGTTCGACGAGCTGAAAGAGATTGCCCTAGAGCTAGGCTTCACTCACGCAGCATGTGGTCCGTTTGTACGTTCTTCTTACCATGCAGACTTGCAAGCACAAGGTATGGAAATCAAGTAACCTTGATTGCTTAAACCAAGATTGAAAAGGCGCTGAACTAACGGTTCAGCGCCTTTTTTTTATCGAGTAAAGCAAACTTGTTCTACACAAAAACAACAAAGCCGCTCAATGAGAGCGGCTTTGTTAAATTCAGATGTCTAGACGATAAACAAGTGAACAATAATGTCTGATTAGCCGAAAGAAGCCCAGATTACCGTTGCCACTAAGATTGGGCACACGAACTTCACATACATCGGCCAAACCTTACCAAACCAACCCAGCTGAAAATCAGGGCAGCCTTGTTCAAGCTCTTTTACTTTTGACGCTCGGCTCCACACCCATCCACCAAACAGGCAGAACATCAATGCAGCAATTGGTTGCAGGTACTGTGTCGCTATCATCGCAACCATGCCAAACATCGCAGCAAAGTTGTAAACAATTACCACACTGAACAGTGCGATTGCACCACCAATCACCCAACTTGTTGGCGTTCTTCTGGTATTGAAGCGCTCGCTCACTAACGCTACCGGGCCTTCTAACATTGAGATAGAAGAAGTCAGCGCGGCAATAGTTAGCAACAAGAAGAAAACAATTGCGAATATCTGACCAAGCACACCTAAGCTATCAAACATCAAAGGTAGAACCGTGAATACTAGCGTGTCAGAGCTTAACAGCGAGCCATCTTCCGCGTAGATTTGAACGCCTTTTTGCATCGCAACAAACATTGCAGGCATTACCACTAAACCGGCAATAAAAGCCACTGCGGTATCAACCAGCGTCACGTTCATCGCCATTTTGGGCAGGTTTTCTTTCTTACTTAAGTAAGATCCATAAACCAACATTGAACAGCCACCAATCGTTAGCGAGAAGAAGCCTTGCCCCATCGCCGCTAGAATCAGTTTTCTGTCCCACACCTTTTCAAAATCAGGAACTAGGTAATGCTTTAAGCCTTCCATTGCGCCAGCTTGAGTCATGATGTACACGAACAATAAGCCGAACAAAACAAACAGTGCTGGCATTAAACGCGTCGACCACTTCTCGATACCTTGCTTAACACCGCCTTGTACAATAAGAATGGTCAGTACGTAGAACGCTACAGTACCAAATACATTACGTTCAACACTGAAGCCTTTGAACCAATCAGCAGCAGCCTCTAGACCAATAAGATCAGCGACAGCACCAATTAGGAAGCAGATTAACCAACCACCAACAATGCTGTAAAACGCCAGTACGGCACTTGGGACACTTAATCCAATCCAACCAACAAATTCACCGACTTTTTTGCCTAGCGGGCTAGCCGTTAGTGAACGCATACTATCAACTGGGTTGGCTTGACCATGACGACCAATCGCCATTTCAACCACCAGCATAGGGAACGCAACCACGAAAATCATGATTAGGTAAACAAGTAGAAAGGCACCACCGCCATTACTCGCTACCTGAGTTGGAAAACCCCAAATGTTACCCAAGCCAACAGCAGCACCAGCCGCAGCTAAAATAAAGCCTAAACGAGAACTAAACAGCTCTCTTGAAGAGGAAGATTGTTGGTCCATATTGCTCGCACAAAGAATCAGTAAACTAGTTGAGGAGTACAGTAATAAAAAGCAATGATAGACACAACCAATAAATGAACAATTATCTAATTTTTACAATCAATGCGCTATTTAGAACCACAAAATTAACAAAATTCCAGTTCAATAATTCTCCAAACATAGACACAAAAGGATCATCAACAGAATTAGACCACAAAATTGATACTTATCATTAGGTGAACAATACAAACAAAAAGAGCACCAACTGGTGCTCTTGCTATTCATCACTAGACTCGAATTAAATCGTGAATACTTGATAATCTTTTAAGTTTGGAATGATTTCATGCAGTTCTTGCTCTTGTTCTGCCATCTCATCAAGAGAGTCACAGAACTCTGCGCTTTCTTCTTCCATCTGCTTGGCGTGCTGCTTCATTCGCTCTTCAACTTTCAGCTTGAGTTCAGCCATGCTGTCTGTCAATTCCGTCAGGTTGAGTCCGCCTTCTTGCTTCATCTTCTCTGACATGGCATTAAAAGCACTAGAGATAAACTCTTGGTTAAAAATCTCTTTAGCTTTTTCGAAGTCTTCAGACCAACCATTGGCCATCGACTCAAAGCTGTCTGCAGGCAAAACCAATTCACCGTCTTTGTAGTAGCGGGCCTCTAGGTCTGCGAAAAACGTTTTCATCGACTCTTTTACGTTATCAAACGATTCTGGAGAGTCTAAACTAACAGCAATATCATCAATTACATCATTGGCTAATGCGAGACTTTCGCTTGCCATCTGCTTAGCTCGTGGTATGTACTCACTCATACTCTCACGATATTTTTCAATCGCCACTTGTTGGTCAGCATCAAGCTCAACTTTCTCGCCATGAATATAGAGATCGTTATTATCATCGAACACGGCGGTATCACCATTTACCTGATGAATTTCGACTTTTTGGTCATCGATTCGCAACTCATTCTTTAGATCAACTCGACATTGAGCTGCAAACGTTGGCAGGCTCACAACAGAGATCGCCGCTGTTAACGATGCAATTAATACACTGTTTTTGATAAATACATTGCTTTTCATAACATCCTCTCATCAATCTGCCAGATTACTATACCCCGAGTTTATGCTTCTTTGTCAGGGTAAGGTTTTATATCAATTCGCTCGGACCTCAATCAATAGAAACCACTTCGTAACAAAACAGTTTATCAGCGACGCTAAACTCAACCTCGTCGCCGACTTCTTTCCCCATAAGCGCCCGACCAAACGGCGCATTCGAAGTCAAAATAGAGACCTCATTACCGTTCCAGGTAACAGAAAGCCCACCGACTCTTGGCCCCATGAAAAAATGCTTATATTGATCGTGCTCGTCAATCACCACAACGTAGCTACTCACTGTTACCTTCTCACTGTCACGTAAAACTAGGTTTCGGTAACACTGAATATCCTCTTCGCACTCTTGCACCCTCACCGCTTGTCCGTGAGCAAGGTACGAGGCTTCTAACGCCAACGTATCGTACTTGTGTTCAGGTACCGTCTCTTCATCAGTCGCAGCATCAATGGCGCGCTGTGTAGCGGACTGCGCGATACGTAATCGAGATTCAAGTTGCTCTAAGATTATTTGGCGGAGCTCAGACTTATTCATACTATTGGGGTGCTTTTCTATAGGAGCTACAGAATAGAATTAGGTACAATCAGGTGCAAGAGATTTGATACCTCAAACGACGCTATCGTCAATCAGCGCTCGCTTTAGCATCAAGACAACACTTATTAATTCAGGTAGAACACAAATGATTGAGCAGAAGCTAAAACAAGTATTCGGATTCGATTCACTGAGAAACGGACAGAAGCAAGTCATTGATAATGTTCTATCTGGTCACTCGACAGCGGCGATATTCCCGACAGGTTCGGGCAAATCACTCTGTTATCAGCTACCCGCTCTAGAGTTACCCCACCTTACCTTGGTGATATCGCCACTGCTCGCCTTGATGAAAGACCAACTCGCGTTCCTTCACAGCAAAGGCATCAGCGCGGCTGCCATCGAATCAAGCCAAGATAGGCAAACCACCCAGCAAGTAATGCAATCCGTACGCAACGGAGACACAAAGATCCTGATGATCTCAGTCGAGCGACTGAAGAACGAACGCTTTCGCCAGTTTATTTCCCAAGTGCCTATCTCGTTACTTGTGGTCGATGAAGCGCACTGTATCTCTGAATGGGGCCACAACTTCAGACCAGACTACCTTAAGCTGCCTCAATATCAAAAGCAGCTTAATATTCCACAGGTGCTGCTGCTCACAGCGACCGCCACGACATCTGTTATTCAAGATATGAAGTCTAAGTTCGATATCGATGAAGATCGGGTTGTGGTGACAGGCTTCTACCGTAAAAACCTCGACCTATCTATTCAGCCATGCGAACAAGCTAACAAGTTAGAAAGCTTGTGTAATGTGGTCAACCAAGCGGCGCAAGCACCCACCATTGTCTATGTTACTCTGCAGCAAACGGCAGAGATGGTTGCTCAACAACTCCGTAATGCCGGGGTTAATGCTGTGGCGTATCACGCCGGTCTTAAACCAGAAAACAGAGATGCTATTCAACAGCAATTCATGAATGATGACGTGCACTGTATTGTCGCGACGATTGCATTTGGCATGGGCGTGGACAAATCAAATATCCGCCGAGTGATTCATTTTGACTTACCAAAATCGATAGAGAACTACTCCCAAGAGATAGGAAGAGCTGGCCGTGATGGACAAGCTTCTGAGTGTATTTTACTAGCTAACAAACACGGCTTGAGCACGCTTGAGAACTTCGTGTTTGGCGATACGCCGGACAACATATCCATCCAAGCAGTGCTGAAAGAGATCTACGAAAACCAAAATATTGGGCCGTCTGGCGCAAATCAATGGGAAATCATGCTTAACCAGCTTTCGCGTGAATCTAACATTCGCCAGTTGCCACTCAAAACGTTACTGGTTTACCTTGAAATTGAAGGCGTCATTGAGCCTAAATACAGCTACTTCGCTGACTATAAATTTAAGTTCATTCGCCCTAAACAGCAGATAACCGAACAGTTCCAAGGTGAGCGTCGTAGCTTCGTGGAAGCGATCTTCCAGTGTTCACCGCAAGCGAGAGTTTGGTGTCAGGTCGACTTCGAAGCACTTTGGACTCACTTCCAAGCTGATCGTCAACGCGTGATTGCCGCTATCGATTACTTTAATGAGCAAGGCTGGATTGAGTTGGAAAGTAAACAGATCACCGACGTTTACGCGATCCACAATACTTCTGAAGAGATGATGCAGTTATCTGAGCGACTTACAGAGTTGTTTAAAGCAAAAGAGAACAGCGAGATAAATCGTCTCAATCAAATGCTGAGCTTCTTTGAGGCTGACACCTGCCTAAGCTCTCGCCTAGCTAGCTACTTTGCAGACAACGAAGCGCCAAAAGCCTGCGGTCACTGCTCTGTATGCCGCGGTCAAGTAGCAACCTTACCAAACGTTAATGTTGAATCAGTCGATGATGAGACAGTCATGACATGGATTCATGAGTTTATTTCTGCAAGCCAACAACTGATTACCGATGAAGCCATCACTCGCTTTCTCTGTGGAATCGCCACCCCACTTTCAACCAAACTTAAAGCAAGCAAAATGGTCGGCTACGGAAAGCTAGAGCAGCAACCATTCAGTGATACTTTAGCGCGAGTTAAACAGCTTCCTAGGTAACTCTAAACGATAAAAAAACCGACTAGGCTGTGAAGCTTAGTCGGTACTTATGGGACGCACTCTCCAATCTCTGCCTTTAGAAAAAACTCAGCTGACGCATTTGGTCTTTGGGCTGCAACATCACACTCAAGCCCAGTAAGCGTATCTCTCGCCCTTGCTGCCTTTTGAGTATTTCACTTAACAGCTCTTTGAAGTGTTCACGATCTAGAGATGCATGAATGTGCTCAATAGTGGTTTGCTGGAAATCAGCGAATTTGAGCTTTATACCCTGCTTGATGATCGCTTTACTTGGACTCGCTTTTTCCAATCGCGTTTCAAGTTCAGGAAACAGCTTGTCTTCTATCACCTGCCAACACTCGGCGTAAGTCGATATATTTTGGGTAAAGGTTCTTTCAACCCCGACAGACTTGCGCTCACGCTCGACAATGACTTCTCGCTCATCGATACCATGGCTGCGCTTCCACAGTGAGGCGCCCTGACGACCAAATTTAAGTAGTAGATCGCGATAGTCAGACTCTTTTATATCTTTGCAGGTAAAAAAGCCCGCTTGGTGAAGCTTTTCAATACTCACCTTGCCGACGCCGGGGATCTTTTCAAGTGGTAGTTCATCGATTACCGTTTGCACGTCTTGTGGAGGGATAACGAATTGCCCGTTAGGCTTATTCATATCCGAAGCCACTTTCGCCAAAAACTTTATCGGAGCAATACCAGCAGACGCCGTTAGATTAAGTTCATTCCAGATATCACGACGAATCGATTCAGCGATAAGTGTTGCAGAGCCATGGCACTGCTTTGAATCGGTTACATCAAGAAATGCTTCATCCAACGACAACGGCTCAATCACCGAAGTATACCGAGAGAAAATCTCACGGATCTTTTTAGATATCTCGACATAGACAGACATTCTTCCCGGCACTACTAACAAGTTAGGACAAAGTTGTAGCGCTTTAGCTGTCGGCATGGCCGAGCGAACACCAAACTTACGCGCTTCGTAATTGCATGTGCTGAGCACACCACGCTGCTTTTCGTGCCCGCCTACAGCTAATGGTCGGTTACGATATGCCGGGTTATCTCGCATTTCTACAGCCGCGTATGTAAACTTGTGGGTGAAAAATGTAAGTTTAACTGACTGAGTGAGTGAATACGCATTTATAACATAGAGTTAGATACAAACTTTCACTTGCAACTCCCCCTTACAAAAAAATCTGAGAAATTTATGTAAAAAATGGGCATTTTCTTAAAAATCCACTTACAAAAATCACAAAGGGAGTTGTAATTGATCAGTTGATTCCTTGGGTTCAATACCAACACTTAG